>CAZJBB010000036.1:0-20278 GCA_964543995.1 uncultured Bacteroidales bacterium | reverse complement strand
AGATAGCTTCAGGTGACTGGAGTTCAGACGTGTGCTCTTCCGATCTCTGGCTGAGAATGAGTCTGCTTCATTTTGGCTTACTGTGCTTACAGACTTAAAAGCCAGAGGTGTAGAAGATATACTTATCGCCTGTACCGACAATCTTGCAGGGTTTACCCAGGCTATAAAAGGGGTGTTTCCAAATGCCGTAACCCAACTTTGCATTGTCCATCAAATAAGAAATAGCTGTAAATATGTCGTTTGGAAAGACCGAAAAGAATTTTGTGCTGACCTCAAAGATATTTATGCTGCCACCAATGTCGAAGTTGCTCAGAAAGCTCTGTTTTCAATGGATTTGAAATGGGGGGTGGCTTGGCCCCCAATTAATCGGACAATTTTATAGAAGGTTATACAAAGGTACATATTTTTGATATAATTTTGATGTTAGCAAGGAACAACCGACGGCGACTGGTAAACCGATGGTTGGAGAAGTGATACGGCGCCGTTCATTTCTATTGATGCATCCTTCAACCCATCGAGGGTTGAATTATGCAAGCAAGGAACTTCCCTTTGGCTCATAATACCCGATAGTTTATGGTAAGGGATTTTGAGTTTGAATTTGATAGTTTTACGTTTTTCATTGATTTTTAGATCAACAAATTCTTTTTGCCAACAATTCCAAAAGATCATCGGAGGTAAATAGCATGTTGAGGAATGCAGCCTTTTGTAGTTGTATTTTGGGTAAAAATGCTCTAGACAGGAGTCTAATTGATCTATTGACCAGAAAGTATGCCTTTTGAGCATTTGTGATAATATGGAGTGAAAGCTTTCGATATGCCCATTTTCTTGAGGTGTATACGGATGTGTAAACACCTGGTTTAATTTGTTTTCGACAAAAAAATCCTGAACTGTTTTAGCTGCGAAGCGACTATCGTTGTCATTTCGGATTTCAATGTGTATTTGCTTTTTCAGGCAATCATAAGGTTGTAAATAATTTTCGATAATGTTCTCCCAAGCCCGTTTTACTTGACCTTGTTTGAACTGGTAGGCAGTTTGCCAGTATAAAGTCACTCTGGTAAAGGTATCGATTACGGTGAAAATGTATGCGTGGCGGCGATACTCTTCTACCCAGACAAACTTAATATCCATCTCTAGCACCTCCAGAGGTCCTTGAGGCATCACTTTGCGATGAGTAACATAAGTCTTGGATGCCTTTTGATGACGATCTTTCAGTAAATGACTTTCTCTCATCAGCCGATTAACCTTCTTATGATTTATACAATATCCCAATATACGCAGGGCAAAGATCATTTTGTGATAACCATAATCTGTATCCGGATCAGATTGAATTGTCTTAATTTGGCTGACAACATCTTGATTTGGAACATGGGTAATGCAATCTTCTTCTATTTTTATTGTCGTAATGGAGGGCAACCTGCCCCGTTTACCACCCTTCAGACGATAATAATATTGGTGCTTGCTTAACCCTGAAACCATAAGAGCTGTATCTCGTCTTATGCCTTGGAAAATATAGCGGTTCACTATTTCCTTCTTTTCTCCAAGGCATACTGTTTTTTTAGCAGCTCGCTCTTGAGCCTGCCCTCCAATTCTTTCTCAGCAAGCAGTTGCTTGAGTAATTGATTTTCTTTTTCTAATTGACGGATACGCTTCAAATGAGCAGGTGTCATTCCATGTTGAAGCCCTTCTTCTCCCATGGCTTCTAATTTTTTCTTCCACGTGTAAAAGGATGCCGCATAAATGCCATGCTTCTCAAGAGTAGCTGCTACTCCGTTTTCTTTTGCTTCACTAATTATTTGAAGCTTTTGTTCTCTGGTAAAGGTTCGTTTTATCATTTGCATAAAATTATAGATTTTTATCTATAATCTCGTCTGATTATTTAAGGGGCTAAAACAATGCAAGTGGATATTTATGGGGTGGACCATGGTCTTTTTTTAATCCTAACGTAGGTTGGGAATATATATTCAATGCTAATGTTGATGAGGATGGCGGATGGGTTGCCAAAAACAAAGGAGAAAAACCTAAATGGGATCCAAATTATAATAGTGCCACAGAAGGTTATTTAGGCGAAACTGTTTTTGGAACTTTAAGTGATGGCACTTCTTTTTATGGGGATGAAAATGGGCATCCATCTAATGCAGTTGAATTAAAAGGGGCTGAAATACATGAATTCAATGTTTCTGAACCCACTATAGTTAATGACAATTCAAAAAAAGATGAAGATTTTTGGAATTACAAGAAATTAATTGGAGGGGTGCTTCTAATAGAGGATGTTTACAACAACTTTATACATGACCATAAGATATATAAAACTACAACTGGTCAAATTAGAAATCTATACAAATCCAATGGGACTATAATAAAATCAGCTCAGGCGGCAAAGTATTTAAGATTTTCAAAATGGCTTCAAGGGCTTGGAATTTTGGGATCAGTTTTAGAATCATTTGAAGCTTTCCAAAAAATAAGAAGCGGAAAAGGAGAATTTATTGACTATATAGATGGCACTATTGGTGTAATTGGGCTGACTGAATCCGGGGCTTCTCTTTACGGACTTGGGGTTCCAATTGTTGGTGAAAGGGTGGCATTATATGGATGTGTTAGGCTAGGATGGGATATGGGAGAAAAATTTGGTCCCAGCACTTGGTGGGGAAATCCAAATGTTTGGTGGGGTTATAAATTAGGGTTTTAAAGAATTTTTTATGCTAATTAAAAATAATATTTATTATAAGATTTGGGCAGATGCAATTGTTGGATTTAGAAAACATAAGCCACAAGTTAAAAACTGGGCAAAATCAACATTCATTTTAATTACAGCATGTAATTCAATAAATCTTTATTCCTTAGATATTATACTTAATTTATTAGGAATAAAAACATATTTCATTGAAATAAATATTTTCCCTGGCACGATGCTAAATTTCTTTGGTGCTTTTATTATTCAATATTCTTTAGTTTTTATTGTACTTAACTATTTTTTCATATTTAAAAACAACAAGTATTTATTAATAATAGAAAAATATTCAAATATGAACGGTAAGCTTGCGATGATTTATGTGATTTGTAGCGCTATAATTGGGTGGCTTTCAATGATATTTTTTGGATTATTTGGTCATAAATATTAGAAAGTTGGCTTGACAAATGCAGCTTATCTTAAACTTACCACATATGGCATTCCTATTATTGGTGAAGGGGTGACTTTATAAAGTTCATCCCATTTGCTAAATAGCTAAAAAACCAAAAATCAATCGCTTTTTGCTCTATCCAAGTAAGTTCGAGTTTTTGGGGTTTGGGTTTTGACATGGTAAATTACAGTAAAATGTATTTGTTTTTATAATGTTTCAAGCCAATGTACATTCGTTTAAGATAATACTTCCTTCTTGGATAAAGGCTCATTAAACATTCAGCTCTTTCAATTTCAAAGCAAATGTTGTTAACGTGTTTCGTCCATTGGTCAAAATCAAGACTAAGGAAACAGAAAAATTCCTGAATATCCTGATAAATTTCAAGAGAGTTGCTTAAGCTAAAAATTGTATTTCCTGCTATATCTTTTAAGAAAATAATAGCTTCATTATGATAAACACGGTTTCTGAAATCGTTTACTTTTTTAAGTTTTTGATGCAGAATACTTCGAGTTGTGTTTATAGGTAGATTTTTAAAGATTTTTATGGGTTGGCCTACTAGAATTTTATAATGAGTGGTATCAAATAGTGCAGTCCAAAATCCAAAAGTTATGTTAGAAATAATTTTGCCATGTGTTACAGTCCCTGCGCAGTCAACAATTGCTTTTTCAACACACTTTTTAAGGTAATCGTTTTGCTTTTGAGTTTTCAACCTACGATCGAAATAAGTTAAAGAAGGATCCTTCATAAACCCATTTCTTTGATTGCTTAACCAATCTGCATCATTAAAGTAAATTGAAAGCTCATTGTTTAGTGCATTTCGAAGAATGACTTCTAACAAAGAAAGCAAGGGGTAAAATGCCTGGGAAATGCGTAAATTAGTTTGATATAGTTTAATTGCCTTATCGACATCCCCATTACAAACTGTTTCATAACTTTGTAGCCGAGATGCAGAAAGGAATTGTTGAAACTGTTGATAGTTTAATTTCATAGAGATATTAAAGTGCTGTTCTGCAAAAATAATTTACAGAAAAGGTTGCAATTGTCTTTTTTTGTATTAATTTTGTGCTGTTATGCTTATTCAAGCCTCTACACCTTACGGTGCACGTAAATAAGCGAAAGAATAAAGAGTCAACCCAAAAAGTTGGCTCTTTCCTTTTGGGGATAATTGTTTTCGCCATTTTATTATCCCTTTTCATTTTGTGTTACTGACCATTTAATATTATTTTGTTGAAGCCAACAAAATGATAATCGTCCCGTTAATATAACTTTCCTGCCATCCACTAGATTGCGGCTGTTTATTTTTTCTCTCCATAAATGTCTGGAATATTTGAATTAATAGAGTCACAGCTATTCAAAACCCATCCGTCCTCTTTGTAGTCATGAAATATTTTGCCGTTTTGATCTAATCGAATAAAAAAACAAAAATCCTTATTTCCATTAATTTCTATATCGGTTTTGGTTTTATAAACGTCAATAGGGTCTGAATTTATAAAATAGCTATATTGGTAAATTGTTTTCTTGTAAAGATCGGATAATTTGAAGTCAATGGTGTCTCTTTTATTATTCTTTAGCCATTTGTTATATTCATTCTTCCATTTGTCTATTTTGCTTAATAGTACATTTTCATAGGACCTGTCTAAAATTAAAGGTTTTACTTTTATTAGTCGGTCAATACGACCCTCGCAACTGTCGGGAAGAAATTCTCCACTTTCTATATATTTAGTAACATCTACGGGAATCTCATTTGATTCCATTGTAATCATTTCATATTTTTTCTTATGTCCGCATGAGTGAAAAGTAACTAAAACTGTGGAGATTAAAATAAGTTGTTTTATTGACATTTTCAAATTTGCTGCTTTTTTATAACCGTACCTTACTTCGTTTCAATATTGACTTTTGGAGGAATGGTTTATAATTGCGTTTAAATCTATACAAAAATAGTGATTTATAAAACATAATTACTAGCGGAGCCATCCTCTTGATTAATGGTAGATTTTATTTAATCAATTTATATTACTGCTTGTCCACTAATTGGTAGTTTGCATTTCGTCCACCTTCGTCGGTTTGTTTCAAGATGTTTTTTTCTACCAGGTCTTTTATGTCACGTAAGGCTGTGTCGGTTGAGGTTTTGGTTATTTTGGCCCATTTTGAGGTTTGTAGTTTTCCTTCAAAATCTTCAAAGAGTTTATTCAATATTAATCGTTGACGTTCATTGATGGGAGTGTGTTCGTGTAATTTCCAAAACTCAGCTTTGCGCAATATTTTTTGTAAAGTGGTTTCGGTGGAGCGCATTGCATTTTTAAGGCAATGCAAAAACCAGTAGAGCCATTCAGTGATGTCACCTGAACTATGTTGCACTTTTTGCAATATTTCGTAATAGCGATTTCGCTCAATTAATATTTGACTGGACATACTGTAATACCGTTCCCCACTGCCTTCAGCACTGGCAAGCAACAGGTCGGTTATCGCTCTTCCAATCCGACCGTTCCCGTCGTCAAAAGGGTGAATGATGATAAACCAAAAGTGGGCAATGGCTGCTTTTAAAACAGGATCGAGACTCTTTTCATTGTTGAACCAATCTAAAAACTTTTCCATTTCAGTTTTTACTAATGCTGGCTTTACGGCCTGGTAATGTACTTTTTCTTTGCCCATAGGGCCTGAAACAATTTGCATTTCGCCGCTTCGGTATCGTCCCACTTCTATTGGGTAATGTCCGCTATATCCTGTTGGGAAAAGGGCCGCATGCCAGCCAAATATGCGGCTTTCGGTTAAGGGTAAATGGTAACGTTGGGTAGCATCCAGCATCATTTCTACCACGCCTTCGATATGACGGTTGCTTGATACAAGGCCTCCGGTGTTTATGCCCAAACGTCTGGCAATAGAAGAACGCACTTGGTCATAATTGAGCAATTCTCCTTCAATTTCTGATGATTTTACGATGTCTAATGTTAAGGCGGTAAGTGTAGCTTCCTCTTTGGCAGAAAATCCTAGAGCATTCATTTGTCCTATTATTTTGCCTTGCATAAGCCGCACCTCACCAAATACAGCATTTATGGCTTTGTCTTGCCACGAAAAATCTGTCCAGTTTGTATATTCGTAAATGTATTTTGCCATTTTCTGAAAAATTGTGCGGTAAATATACGAATTAATTACCACAAAAATGCGGTTAATATTTTAAGTTCTAACCGCAGGGAACTGGAATAGCGTTTTAAATCTCAGTAAAATAGTTATTTATAAACATAATTACTGGTGCAGGCATCTACTGGATTATAAGCTGTCCTTTATTATTCATAGTAATATTTTGCTCTACTTATTTGCCTCAAATATTTGTTTACCTTATCAATATAATCGATATTACCTTTTTGATTATAATGGAATTCTGAACTTATCATTAAAACCCCATTTTCATCATGTTGTCTTTTTGAAATTAATTTTCCACTCGAATATTCATGATACTCCTTTGATGATATCTTTCCTTTTTCTTTACCAATTACTTCAACTAACAGATTATCCTTGTATACACTAGTTACAACAATGGCAGTATCTGAAGAACCATAAACTTTCATCCATTGAAGTTCATTGCCATTATTATCATACTTATAAATCAATTCATTGTCTATGTTATTGAATTTATCAAGCTGTTTTTCTCGGGTTAGTTTCCCTTTTTCATATGTAAAGTAAAACGTGTTTTTTAAACTACCGTCAACATTGAATTCTACTTCTTTAGTTATTAATGTGTCGTCAAGGGTTTGTGTGGATTTTAAGTAGCGAGAGCCTTCGCTTTTGTATTTTTTAAATTCTTTAGAGCCCTTTAAATCTTCTACTGAATGGTACGACATTAAATTAGTTATTTTTATATTAGCTTGATAATCATAAGAATACGTGTTCTTGGTTTTTTTTATATTATCAAAGACATACTCATTTTCAACAAATCCAATATTTGAATGTGACCAAGTATATGAAATCAATCGGTTGTCCAAATATGTGTATGCTAGGACTTGGGAGATGCCATATTGTGGGAAGAATTTGTTAAATATCAAATTTGTTTTATCGTCAAATTTTTTTATTTCAATTGTATCATTCCCACTCATAATTACAATTTTTCTCAAATTCTCATTGTTTTGACCAGATATTTTGATTGTAATTAGAAAACTTAAAAATACCAGAGTTGCTTTGTTCATGTTTTTTATAAAATAGGTAATAACGTGATGCAATAGTTGCTTTATTCAATTCTATTAATAAATTGTCTATGATATTTCATCTTAATTCCTTTAAGTACTGATTTTAATTCGGATTCAAGTAATGGAATTGTAAATCCTGTTATCGTAATGTTTTCGCCTGTCTTTGTTTTTAATTTAATGAAACTAAATAATCCCAAAGGATAGGTGGCATTCCAAGATTCAAATAGTTCAGCACTTTCGATATTCTCATTTGTTAATGTCATCTCAGATGAGTGTTGTCTGATAATAATCTTTCTTTCTTTATTATTAATGATGATTACTTTATTTCTATCAACCAATTCATATTCTTTACGCATTCTAATAATCTGATATTGAATGTATATAATTGTTGAAATTATCAAGGTACCTATCAATAAAATAACTAGATTCAAGCCGCTGTAATTTGTTGTTAATCTGAATATTTCTCGGATTTCAATGTATCCAAAAAGTCCAATTATTGCTAAAAGCAGGAATTGATAATACCAATTATCTTTCGATTGTCTATAACAAAATTGCTTATCTGTCATCCTACATTAATTGTCAACTCGTTTATATACGCGACCTTATTTCGCGTCAATATTGATTTTTGCTTGAATGGGCAACCTGTAATAACGTTTTAGATCTAAACAAAAATAAATAATTTATTTATAAAACATCGAAACTTTATATTTTACGTGCCTTTTTGTATGTATTGATGTTTATTTAATTGGTAAAAAAGCTTTATGTTGCTGTCTTCCCTTCCTGATAGCTACCCTCTATTTGGACAGCCATTTACTTTCATCCGACAACCATTACATCTCGTCCGAAGGCCATTACCTGGCTTCCGAAGACCATTACCTTTCTTCCGAAGGCCATTCACTCTTTTCCGAAGACCATTCACTCTCATCCGAAAGGCATTCACTCTTTCCCGAAGGCCATTTAGTCTCATCCGAAAGCCATTCACTTTTATGCGAAAGGCATTCACTTTTATCCGAAGGCCATTTACTCTCGTCTGAAAGCCATTCACCCTTGTCCGCACACCATTTTCTTTCGTCGGAAAAGCATACTCCGGCTCAGTTTTTAATGACGATGGAAACGACTGTACGGGATTCCAATAAAAAAGCCTCCGTTTTTCGGAGGCTTGGTGTGCCTTACTGGACTCGAACCAGTGACCCCTACCCTGTCAAGGTAATGCTCTAAACCAACTGAGCTAAAAGCACATTTTTTCGCAAAAATACTATAATTCTTTTAAAAGTCCTTTAATGATGGTCGTCATTTTTGGTTCAACTCGGCTGGCAGCTTCTATTACTTGTTGATGAGTGATCTCTACGATCTTTCCTTCAACCCCTAAATCAGATACTACCGAAAAGGCAAAGCAGGTCATGCCCATGTGGCGAGCTACAATAACTTCAGGAACGGTTGACATCCCAACGGCATCCGCACCAATGATATGAATGAATTTATATTCGGCAGGGGTTTCAAAAGTAGGACCGGTAACTCCGGCATATACTCCGGTTTGGTAATGGATGTTGTTAGCCTCGGCAATTTTTTTCACTTTTTCGAGTATGGTCTTGTCGTAAGCATTATTCATGTCGGGGAAACGAGGCCCCAATTGATCGTCGTTTTTCCCTATCAATGGATTGGGCATGAGGTTGATGTGATCGGTAATCAACATTAAATCGCCGACTTCAAAATTAGGATTTAAGCCGCCACTGGCATTGGAAAGTATGATCAGTTCCACCCCTAAATATTTCATTACCCGAATGGGATAGGTAACTTCCGTCATGCTGTAGCCTTCGTAAAAATGAAATCTACCCTGCATGGCAACTATGGGTTGATCTCCCAAGGTTCCAAAAATCATGTTCCCTTGATGTCCTTCAACGGTGGAAACAGGGAAATGCGGAATGTCTTTATAGCTGATGGTATGGGTTATTTGAATTTCTTTGGTGAGTCCACCCAAACCGGTACCCAAAATAACCCCCACTTTGGGTTTTAAATGTGTTTGGCTAAATATATAATCTACGGTTTCTTTAATTTTTTCTAACATAATCGAGTATTTGCTGATTGAATTTGTTTTTGTCTTCTTTGTGAAATTCTACCTGAACCGGGACGTAAAAAAGCGGCAAGTCCTTCAGCACTTCAATGTGTTTTGAAGCTTGCAAGCGCATTACATCTTTCTCGGTAGTCATCATCACTTTGTTTTTGGAATAAATATTTGCAAAAGTAGTTTTTAATTTCTCAATATCCACATCCGTGAAGTCGTGGTGATCACTAAATTTAATCACCACGATTTCGTTGCATTGGTGCTTTAGGTGGGCTTCTAGGGGGTAAGTGTTTGCAATTCCGGCAAATAACAATATGGTGGAAATGTTTTCTAAGGGATGCTCAATGGCGGTATCGGTCAAAGGAGTGATTTGTCCGTATTTTAAATAGGAAAAATACAATTGTTGGTTGGGATTCAGTTTAAGTTGTTCGGCAATGCCTCTTCGGGTAATAGGGGAGAGGACTTTGGGCGATTTTGTAACCACCACAATATCTGCTCTTTTTGCACCTGAACGGAATTCGCGCAAATTTCCGGTAGGCAAGATGAAATCTTTTGCATACAAGCTGTAATAATCCGTAAGAAGCACCGATAGCCCGGGTTTAATGGCTCGATGTTGAAATCCATCGTCGAGAATGATGCAATCCAAGTCGAAAATTAAATTGAGTAAACGACGAACTCCAAATACTCTTTTTTCGCACACAGCCACGGAAACGGTATCGAATTTTGAAAGGTACTGCATGCTTTCATCCCCAATGCTAAAACTGTTGTCTTCTTGGGTTGCCAGCACAAAGCCTTTGGTTTTTCGTCCGTAACCTCGGCTTAAAGTGGCTATTCTGAAATTTTGACGCAACAGACGGATCAAATACTCCACATGAGGAGTTTTTCCGGTTCCACCGGTAGATAAGTTGCCCACACAAATCACCGGAAGATCGAATTTGGTTTGCTTGAAAATGCCTACATCAAACAAAAAATTCCGCAAAAAAATGATGCTTCCGTAAATTAGAGCAAAAGGGAAAAGTATAAAGCGAAGGGATTTCACAAGGTAAAGTTAAAACAAAATTTTAATTTTTATGCAACTTACGTTTTAAATTGAAGTTAAGAAATTTATTAATCGAACCTTTTGTGTGTCGTTTTCATAATGAAGAAGTTAAATCATCCCGCTAAAAGTGTACAAGTCCAAAGTTTGTGGCAGGATGCAAGGTTGTATTTTACATACGCTCAATCTATTTTCAGTAAATTTGCTATACAAAAAGGGGGGTAAATGAAAATGTACTCCCATCAAAAAGACCTTTATCGCTGAGTTTTAATTCCGGAATGACCAACAAAGCCATAAAGGAAAGGGTCATATAAGGAGCGTGCATTTTCGAACCCAAGGCTTGGGTTTTGGTGTTAATCATTTCATACATTTCGGCAACCTGGAAAGCATCGTCGATAGACATCAATCCGGCAACCGGCAAAGGTAAAACCCATTCTTCTTCACCATTCACTAGGGAAATTCCACCTTTGGGTTTGATGATGTTGTTAATGGCCCTCACTATTTCCTCATCAGAAGTTCCCACTGCAATGATGTTATGACTATCGTGAGCTACCGTAGAAGCTATGGCGCCTTTTTTAAATCCAAAGCCTTGAATAAAACCCATGGCCGGCTCTGATTTTTTATAACGATTCAGAACCACCAATTTCAATACATCATTTTTAACGTCACTCACAACAAAACCCTCTTGAATGCATGGTTCAACTTGTTTGCAGGTGGTAATTAACTGTCCTTCAATGGCCCCAATAACCTGCAAGTGCTTGCCCTTGGGTTTTATTTGCATATCTTCTACAGAAATTTCTTCTGCATGAAAAATATTGGGAGCACTTTCTTCCACACTTTTTAACATGGAAAGTCCGTTTTCAGCCACTTTTATCCCGTTGAGGTAGGTTTGCATGATTCTAAAATCTTCGAGATTGTTTACCACAATAAAATCAGCAGCATCACCTTCTTGGAGTAAACCCACATTGAGGTGATAATGTTTCACCGGCTGATAGGTGCAGCTTCGGATGACATCGAATAGATCGTACTTAAGTTCCAAGGCTTTCTTGATCAATAAGTTGATATGCCCTTTTACCAAATCATCGGCATGTTTGTCGTCGGAGCAGAGCATCACCATATCCGGCATTAATCTGAGCATCTCTTTTAAAGAGTCGAAATTCTTGGCTGCGCTGCCTTCTCTGATTTGAACTTTAATTCCCAAGCGGGCTTTTTCTAAGGCTTCTTCCAAATTAAAGCATTCGTGGTCGGTAGTGATTCCTGCCATTGCGTATGCAGCCGCATCTGCACCCACCACACCCGGAGCATGCCCATCCACCGGTTTATGGTATTTTCGTGCCAGTTCCAGCTTCTGCATCACATGAGGGTCTTCTCCAAGTACCCCGGGAAAATTCATCATTTCCGATAAATAGTAAATATCCGGTGATTTTAGTAAGTCTTCGGTTTCATTGGCACCAAAACTCGCTCCGGAAGTTTCAAAAGGGGTTGCCGGAACACAAGAAGGCGCACCAAAGAAAAACTTAAACGGGGTTTTCTTGCTGTTTTCAATCATGAATCTCACCCCATCCATACCCAAGACATTGGCAATTTCGTGTGGGTCGGAAACCGTGGCAACGGTGCCATGCATTACGGCTAAGCGTGCAAATTCCGAGGGAACCAACATGGAACTTTCTATATGTACATGAGCATCAATCAATCCCGGCAAAATATATTGTTCGGGAACATTTTCACAGGCTTCTATCTTGGAGATTACCCCATTTTCAATAGTCACAGTGCCTTTGTAAATTCTTTTTTGAACCACGTCAATAATGTTTCCGGAAATCGAAAAAGTTTTCATAATTATCCTATTTGAATTGAAGTAAAAGTAGGAAAATTTTAATTGTAATCAGATGATATTTTTTTTTCAGTATTGGGTAAGAATCTTCATCCTTGTTTTGGAACAAATCTATTAGGGTCTGCTTATCACCTTCCTTGCGTTTTTCAATTTAATGTACTTTTGTAAAAACTCCAGCCATTGAAAAAGATATTCCTGCTTTTCTTCCTTTGCTTTATAGCAAAAACAATTTGGTCTCAGGAACAGCTGATCAGTGGAAAGGTTATCGATTCTTTAAGCCAAGAACCCTTGGCATTTGTTAACCTAACTATCAACAATTCTTTTGAAGGAGCTACTTCCGATATCGACGGGAATTTCAACCTGCATTATAAAGGGAAAGTCAGCTTTTTGAAAGTCAGTTTTATTGGATATGAACCCAAAAATGTTCCGATTCCTGCAAATTCTACCCATTTGAAAATAACCTTGCAAAAGAAGAAATTGGAGTTAAAAGAGGTGGAAATATTTCCGGGTGAAAATCCGGCACATCGCTTTATCGATAGCGTTTATGTGCATAAAACCCGAAACAATCCGGAGAAAATGCACTCATTTTCCTATACTTCCTATAATAAAATGTCATTTTCTGCCGACTTGGGCGGGGACACCTTGAAAACGGATACCAACACCCTTAAGGTGCTCAGCTTTTTAAAAAGCCAGTATTTCTTTTTGATGGAAAGCATCAACAAACGTATCTTTTTGCATCCTGATAAAAGCTATGAAAAAATTGAAGCAAGCCATGTCTCCGGATTTAAAGACCCCTTGTTGGTATTGTTGATGAACAGCATACAATCTTTCTCCTTTTATAATGAAATTATCACCCTTTCGGGTGAGCGATATGTAAATCCCATCAGTTCCGGTAGCACTTCCAAGTATTTGTTTTTAATGGAAGATACCACTTATGTGGGCAAGGACACGGTTTTCATTATTTCATTCCGACCCTTTAAAGGAAAGAACTTTGATGGACTGAAAGGAGTGCTCTACATAAATACCAACCAATGGGCCATACAAAATGTGGTGGCTGAACCTTATAAAAGAAAAGGGGGAACGGGAATTAAAATTCAGCAACAATACCGTTTTTTGGAAAACAAGCAGTGGTTTCCTTCTCAGTTAAATACGGATATTACTTTTAACAATGCATCTGTCAATGGATTCCATATTTTGGGAACGGGCAGGACCTACATTCAGGAAGTGGAACTCGATCCTCCATTAAAAAACCGTGAGTTTAGCAATCTCGATGTGGAGATTTCTCAAGAAGCCACCCAAATGCCGGAGATCTTTTGGCAGAAGTACCGAAAAGACACATTGACGTTCAAAGAGCGAAATACTTTTAAAATTGTGGACAGTTTAAGTGAGGAAATGAACCTGGAAAAAAGCCTGAAATCCTTGAGGGTCATTTTATCAGGAAAACTTCCTTGGGGGTTGGTAGATTTAGACCTATACAGTTTGCTAAACGTAAATGAATACGAAGGCATTCGTGTGGGCTTGGGGCTCAGCACCAACGACAGGGTTTCGAAAAGTATGGTATTGGGTGGCAATGTGGCTTATGGCTTTACGGATAAAACCTTTAAATACGGCGGTTTTCTGAAGTGTATCTTGAGTCAAAAGCATGATGTCTCTTTACAACTATCCTACAAAAAAGATATACTGGAAGCCGGAGGGCTTAGCTTTTTCGATGACAAGTCCGGTTTGGGTACCGAAATTTATCGTACCGCATTCTTAAATATGTTTGACCGTTTCGAGCAAAAAAGCCTATCCCTTCAATTCAAATCCCTGCGATATTTAACCACGTATTTATCGCTTTCTCAGGTATTTAAAGCGCCATTATATCCTATGGGAGCAAAGGACTCTTATGCAGGCGGAGGAATTTTAAATGCAGAAAAATATAACTTTACTGAGTATCAAGTGGGATTCCGATACGCCTATCACGAAAAGTTTATTCAAAACATAGGTTATAAGTTGCTGGTTGAAACGCCTTATCCCGTTTTGTGGATACAATTAACCAAAGGATTTAATTCGAAATTGGGGGAGGTAGGTTTTAACCGAATCGATGCCAAGATGGAAAAATCTTTTCATTACGCTTACCTTGGAACCACTGTGTTGAGTGTGATGGGTGGTTTTACCGATTGTTCGGTTTCATTATCAGAACTTTATGGTGGAAGAGGTAGCAGCAATAGTTTAGATCTTTTGGCTCCCAAGAGTTTTACTTCAATGAAACCCAACGAATTTTTGATGAATCGTTATGTGGCCGTTTTTGTCTCCCACAATTTTGGTAGTTTGCTTTTTAAGGCCAAAGGGTTTGAACCTCAACCCACGCTTTTGTTGAATGCTTTGTTTGGCGACTTGTCTAAATCTCCACCCCAAGCCGGAATGTCTTATAAAGTTCCGGATAAAGGGTTTTTCGAAAGCGGACTGATGATCAACAATCTTTTAAAAACTTCCTTGGTCTCTTTGGGTTGTGGGGCTTATTACCGATTGGGATTTTATGCTTCGGCTCACGTAGGAAATAATATAGGGTTTCGATGGTCTGCGGGGTTCAGTTTGTAAACATAGTTAAATAACCAAATGTACATAAGCACTATGCATTGTTAATTGATAATTGTCAATTAAGAATTCATAATTAGGTCGGTAATTCTACTTTTCCATCGTATATTTGTAGTAAGAAATTCTCAAAAGGAGGATGTGATTTTTTTGCTCGTAGCGGCCAGAACCTCTTAAGGATTTCTATAATATGTATTTCATTTAATGCCATGAATATGAAAAAGTTTTTAATGTTATGTGTCTTTAGTGGGTTTTTGGCGGGGGTTGCTTTTTCGCAAACCGCCAATATTAACCTTTCCAACACTTTATTGTTTGAAGGAGAGCCGTATTTGGCCATCAATCCTACCAATCATCAAAACATGGTGGTGGGTTGGATGGCGCTGGATGCCTCCACGGCATTTAGGATGGGCATAAAAACAAAGGTGAGTTTTGATGGTGGCAATACTTGGGGAAATGAGTTTGTTCAACCGCATTTGGGTTCGGCTTGGCATTCGGCAGATGTATCCATGAAGTTTAGACCCAATGGCACTTTGTATTTATGTTATATCGATTATCATGAATCTCCGGATTCGGGTGGTGTGTATATCACCCATTCAGCGGATGGGGGAGTCACCTGGTCGTCACCATCACAGGTTTGGAATGCATTATCGGAAGATCCCAGTAAATTGCCTTTAGACCGTCCATGGTTAGCCATTGATAATTCCGGTACTGCCAATGACGGTGAATTTTATGTAACCACCAAACCGGCTCCCTGGATTCTTCCACCAAATAGACCTTACCTAAAAACCTCATCCAATAGCGGTGCTACTTGGAGTGCCTATCGTTATATTGACACTGTTGGGTCATTAGTGGGGAGTTTAATTGCAGCCCCCATGCCGGCACCTGAAGTAACCTCCGATGGGGCTTTGTGCATTGCGTATCCCAGTTATTTGGCTTCTCAATCCATTTATCCTCGTCTTATTCTAGCAAAATCATATAATAAAGGATTGAGTTTTCAATATTATGATATGCTTTTGGGGACTTCGGGTGTTCAAGATACCTTGTATAAAGTGGGATACCATTTGGCAGCCAACCCCAATAATGCCAATCAGTTGGCTTTTGTTTTTATAGCCACTCCCAATGGAGATCCTGATGTATTTCTTATTACCACCCAAAATGGGGGAACTTCTTGGAATGGTCCGGTTCGGGTAAACGACGATGTCATTGGAAATGGTAAAGCACAAGATTTGCCTTGGGTTACCTATGATAACCATAATAAATTGTTGGTAACGTGGCGCGATAGACGAAATGGGAGCGGAACGGGATTTTTTCAACCCTCGGATAGCTATGGAGCCGTGTCCACAGATAATGGGAACAGCTTTTTACCCAATCTGAGGCTGAGCAATATCACCGCCCCTTTCGATAGCATTTTGGAGCAAAACGGTAATGATTTTATGTCGTGCGAGTATCTGAACGATACCATTTATGCCGTTTGGGGCGATGTGAGAACCGGAAACCTGAATATCTTTTTTGCTAAAACTTCAGGGAATACTGGAAGCGGAATTTCTCCAAAAACCATAGAAACCCAACCCTTGATGCAAATTTACCCAAATCCGGCCCAAGATCGAATTACTGTTTTTCTGGCTCAAGCGAAGTTTAGCCGTGGAATCATTAAAATTATCAACGAAGAGGGAAGGGAAGTTTTTAGCCTGCCACTCAATACAAAGTCGGAGCATACCATGGATGTTTCGGCTTTGGCTAAAGGCTCTTACTTGGTACAGTTATTTGAAGAAGGAGTATTCATTGCCGGTCAGAAATTGATTATTAGCAAATAAGCTGACAGTCCAATTCGAATTACTGAACAAAATTGCAATACATTCGTTTAGATTGATGTAAAACAATTATAATTAAGTGGAACTCAACATTTTTTAACAATTCAGGCTTATTAGATTTAAAATAAAGTATTAACTTTGTATTATGATAAGGTTTTTAAAACAAGCATCGGTTATTTCCTTCTGTTTGCTGTTCCTGCTGGCAATTTGTGGATTTAATGTCGTAAAACATCATTGCGATGCTTGTCATACCACTACTTTTTCTTTAATCAAAGGGGAACATACTTGTCATCACCAAAAGGCAGAACCTCAAGTTTCTCATTTTAAAAAGGATGCTTGTTGCGAAAAGGAAGCCGAAAAAGAGCCTGAAGAAAGGCAAATTGAAGGTTGTCATGCTTGTTCCAACACCCTTTTGTATGTTAAACTGAACGAGAAGTTTTTAAATGAGAGTGTTGTGGTTCAAAATCAAGGAGTGGATTTTGTTTCTGCACTGGCTTCAGAAACGGTTATTCAACCCATACAATTCCATACGGAAGTCCTGAATTTGAATTATTGCGGACCTCCATTTATACCCCATGGTAAAGATCTTCTCATTTCGTTTCATTCCCTTAAGCTTGATTGTTAGGTAATTTACCTCAATTGAAGAATTTGGTTTTTTGATTTCAAGAACATACCCTTGATTTCTGTTTTTGAATTCATTTTGGTTGCGAAATATTCGTAATCGAATAGCAAACTTCCATTATTCCTTGATTATTATTTATCAATCATTCTTAATTAAAATACAATGAAACAATTTACAACATTATTTATTTTGGGTTTTGCCTTTTCCCTTCCAATATTTTCTTTCGCTCAACATGGCGACAACATTACCGGAAGCGTATATGAAATGGATAAAAACAATCAAAAAGTTCCCCTTACCGGCGCCAATGTTTTTTGGTTGGGAACCATCAAAGGAACCACCTCAGATGTAAAAGGTAATTTCAGCCTTTCTAAAAAAGGAATCACCAATTTCAAGATGGTGATTAGCTTTTTAGGGTATACTTCGGATACCATTGCCATAAATCCAAGTGAAACCCATTTGGACATCAAAATGTCAACCGGAAACAAAGCGCTGAATGGCGTTGTCATTACCGGCGATATGGGAAGTTCGTACATTTCCAAGTTAAATGCTCGTACCGTTCAGGTAGTGACTACCGCAGAGTTATACAGAGCCGCTTGTTGCAACCTTTCGGAAAGCTTCGAAACCAATGCTTCAGTAGATGTATCATACAGCGATGCATTAACCGGCGCAAAACAAATTCAATTGTTGGGTTTGTCGGGGATTTATAGCCAAATTCAAACCGAGAATATTCCCTCTATCCGAGGTATGGCCTCTGCTTATGGCTTAAATTATATTCCCGGTTCCTGGATGGAATCGATTCAGATTTCAAAGGGAACGTCCTCGGTAATTAATGGTTATGAGTCCATTACTGGACAAATCAACGTAGAATACAAAAAACCGGCGACTTCCGATCGACTTTTCGTGAATGTATATGCCAACAGTAACCAACGTCTCGAGGCCAATTTCAACACATCTTACCAGTTCAACGACAAACTGAGTACCATGGTATTGTTTCATTGGGATGATTTTAGAAATAAAATCAACAACATTGATTCAACCACCATTAACCTGAATGGAGAAAAAGTGAAACTTCACGAAAACTTTATGGATTTGCCTTTGGTGAAAACCATTAATTTGTTCAACCGTTGGGACTATATCAATAAAGGTAAATATGTTTCTCGTTTCGGCATCAAATACCTCGAAGAACAGCGCAATGGGGGTACCATGGATTACGATAAAAACTCTTTTGTGCTCGACACTGCTCGCATCAATAATAAAACCCTGCCTTATGGATTTGAACTCAATACCACCAGAGCCGAAGCTTTTTGGAAAAACGGAATCATGTTTCCTTCTAAACCCTATCAAAGTTTAGGCTTGATATTGTCGGGTATCAACCACCAACAATCCGGTTTCTTTGGAGTAAATAACTACCACGGAAGTGAACAAAGTGTATATGCAAATTTGATATTTCAATCGATTATAGGAAATACCGATCATAAATATTCTACCGGTTTGAGTTATATTTATGATGATTATAAAGAAGGATACGATCAGACCCAATTCAGGTATATTTATCAGGATATTGCAGCTCAGTTTCCCGACAGTGCTGCCAGCATGAGTCAGGTGGTAACTTTATCATCCAATCCTATGAAAAATGTAGTGTATAATTGGAACCGAAGAGAAATCGTACCCGGAGCATTTTTCGAATATACCTATAATTATTTGACTAAATTTTCGGCCATCATTGGTATTCGAGCCGATTACCATAACACCTATGGCGCCTTTGTTACCCCACGAGCCAATATACGTTACCAAGTAGATAGTAATTTAGTGATTAGGGCTTCAGCCGGATTGGGTTATAGAACCGCAAATATTATTTCTGAAAATTTATACTTATTGGCCAGCCAGCGGAATTTTGTGGTAGTTGAACCTTTGAAACAAGAAAAAGCAGCCAATTATGGAATCAATATCACTAAAGACTTTAAACTGTTCAAAAACAAAGCGGAACTTAGTTTGGATGTGTACCGTACCGATTTTCTCAGTCAGGTAGTGGTTGATTTAGACAGTACACCTACCACAGCTTATTTTTACAATTTAAAAGGGAAATCATACTCCAACAGCTATCAGATTCAGTTGACTATGGAACCCATCAAACGCCTTTCTGTTTTGATGGCATTCAGAGTAAATGATGCAAAAGAAACCATCAATAATAAATTGGTTGACCGCTTGCTTCTAAACAAGTATAAAGGCTTAATCACCTTATCCTATGCCACCAAGTTCGATAAGTGGAAGTTTGATGTGACTTCGCAATTTAACGGGAGTGCACGTATCTCTCCTCAAGATAAAATGCCACTCATTGTGAGAAAAGATTACAACAGTTCACCTCAGTATTACATTGTAAATGCGCAAATTACAAAGAAATTCAAAAGGTTTGTAGATGTGTATTTAGGAGTGGAAAACCTCTTAAATTTTGTTCAAACCGACCCCATTACCGAACCTTTCATCCCTTACCATACCCACTTTGATACTTCCATGGTTTGGGGCCCTATTGTGGGAAGGGTTATCTATGGTGGCATGCGCTTTGCTTTAAAATAAATTCAAATTATAAACCTCAAAATCAATAAAGATGAAAAAATCAATGAAAACCTTGGCTATGGCAATTTTGGTTTTGTTTTTAAGCCAGACTTCTTTTTCTCAAACCGTGAAAAAATCGGAAGTGGTTAAAATTAAAACTTCGGCCCAGTGTGGAATGTGTAAAGACCGCATTGAGCAAAATATTGCTTATGCAAAAGGCGTTACCGATGTAGTTTTAGACGACAATACTAAAGTGGTAAGCATCACCTATAAGCCGGCCAAAACCAATCCCGACAATTTGCGCTTAGCAATTTCGAAATTGGGTTATGATGCCGACAATGTAAAAGCCGATCCTAAAGCGTATAAAGCTTTGCCTCCTTGCTGCAAGAAACCGGATGATCCGAACAGTAAAAAGCATTAATTAAGCATGCATTTAATAGAAAGCAAGGGTGGAAATGCCCTTGCTTTTTTTTGTGACTGAAGAAGACG
>CAZJBB010000035.1:10331-21126 GCA_964543995.1 uncultured Bacteroidales bacterium | reverse complement strand
TACGAGATAGCTTCAGGTGACTGGAGTTCGACGTGTGCTCTTCCGATCTCCCCGGAAGCTATTATTTGAAACTTACGTCAAAAACCACTTCTTCAGGCGTTTTAAATGGAATTGCCGTAAGTGGAAAATTAGACTCTACTACTATGAAACCGGTTTCAGGTTTTGCTTATGCCTCAAGACCTCAAAAATTAAATGGCAATTGGCAGCATATGATTTACGGTACCAGTCAAGGTTTTATTTCAGCTTTACTTACCAAATGGAATACCATCAATAACAAAAGGGATACCATTGCTTTAGCATACCAAACCCTTTCCGGAATGGTGATGAGTTGGGCTGCATTTTCAATCAACTTTACGTATCAAAGTGGCAATAACCCTGACAGTTGCATAATTTTCCTGAGTGCCAGTGGTGCAACCCCTGCGAATCTTGATTATCTATATGTTGACAATTTGAATTTTTCAGGATCGGTTGCCGGAATTGAAAACTCAGCTTCCGCAATCAATGAGTTTTCTGTTTCTCCAAATCCGGCTAGCACTCAAGTAACCATAAACTTGAATTTATCGTCAAAGCAAAATACCAAAGTTGAGTTTATTGATTTAACCGGAAAAACGCTTATGTATAAAAACCTTGGGGAAGCATACGGAAATGTAAAGAATTCATTTGATGTTTCCAATTTAGCCAAAGGCATATATTTTGTAAAAGTGTCTTCATCGACAGGAATTTCTACCAAGAAGTTAATCATACAATAAGCATGTTTAACCCAAATTATGCATTAGGAGGCACGAACTAATGCATTAATTGGGATAAGCCCGACATAGCAAATGTTTTGAAGAATTTCGAGAATTACATTTGCTTCGTCGTTTCGCATGATTTTTTTTAGATTATAAACACTTCAATTGATAATATTGAATACTTGCTTGCTTTAGGTATATTGTATATCTCTAATGCGGAATCTGGGTTTAACCAAAAAAAATCCTCGCCAATGACGAGGATTTTTTTTTGACCTTATGCGTTTTATTTTCCTTGTAATTTCTTTTCGAGCTTTTTAACTCCATAAGAAACAGCCAAATAAGAAACAAAAATTAATACTGGCCAGCATAAAAACCATAGAATATGTGTTATCATAAGTAAAGTATTTAAGGATTAATATTGATGATCGTCTTCTTGCATTTCAGCGGAAGTAATTTTCTTTTTATTTAATGCTTTCCACATCGCAAAAATATACCATAAAACAAAGGGAACCAATAAGGAAACGTAACTCATTGCAGTTAGGGTATATTTACTTGAAGATGAATTTTCAATGGTCAGAGAATCTTGCAAATCAAAAGAGGAAGGATAATAGGAAGTGTTATTAAATCCTGCTATAAAGAAAATGGCTAAAACCACGATTACAGTTCCTAAACCTGAAGCCCAAATTCCTTTAGTCGATTTCATGAATAAAGTAGAAATGATTCCCCAAAGGACTAATAAAACACCCATTAAAAAAAGCGCACTCACTAATGGCATTTCTAAGAAGTTATGTAAATATTTGTTGCTTTCCAGGAAAATCAATTTTGAAGTTGGGTTTACAGCATATCCATCAATAAAAAGCAACTTAATGGTAAAAAACAAAAAGAAAATTAAAAAAGGAATGGTATCAATCAACAAAGACTTTCTTCCTCTTTGTATTAAACTTTCGTCATCAATAGTATTAACAATGTATAATGTTCCTAAAATTCGGGATAGAAAAACCAGTGCCAAGCCCAAACTTAAATTATGAAAGCTCAAGGCAGCTTCTAAACCTTTTGCAGGGGTTTCCCAATGGGATATAACATTTTCCCCTAGGATTTGTGTTATATTCATTTTATTTACACTAAAGGCTGAACCGGTAAAAAAAGTAGCCACAGCCACCCCCAATAATAAAGGCCCAACAGAACCATTGATAAATAAAAAGATTTCGTATGTTTTAGCTCCAAACACATTGTTTTGCTTTTTACGAAATTCGTAGGCTACTGCTTGGATTACAAAACAGAAAAGTAGGGCCATCCAAACCCAATATGCTCCACCAAAACTGGTAGAGTAAAATAGCGGGAAAGCAGCAAAAAAAGCGCCTCCAAAAGTCACCAATGTGGTAAATGTGAACTCCCACTTACGTCCCATGGCATTCACAATCATGGTTTTTTCATTCTCGGACTTTGCCAAAGTGAAAATCAATGTTTGTCCGCCTTGAACAAATAAAAGAAAAACTAAAATTGCTCCCAGTAAGGATACGATGATCCACCAGTATTGTTGTAAACTTAATAAAGAAAGTGATTCAAACATGTTTATAGTCCTCCATCTTTAGGTCCATTTTTAATTTGTTTTATCATGATTGCAACTTCAGCTATTAATAGTGAAGTGAATAAAAAAGCGAATAACCAAAAAGTTATTTGTACTGATCCGGATCCAATATTTGAAACAGCTGCATTTATTGGTAATAAATCTTGAATCACCCAAGGTTGTCTTCCCATTTCAGCAATAATCCAACCTGCTTGGCCGGCAAGATATGCAAATGGGAAAATTAAAAAAGAAAACCATAACAGCCATCTTTTATTTTCCAAAGTGTCTTTTATCGAATTAATAAAGACCACTATTAGTAAGCCAATAAACAAAATACCTAAACCTACCATCAGTTTAAAACTGTAAAATACCATAGGAACATCAGGGATAATACTTTCCGGCGAATTAAGGTATCCATAACCAAAATATTGAAAGTTGTCGTTCAGAATTTTTAATGCCAAATCGGCTTTTTCACTATTCCCCTCCTTTTTAGCTGCAGTATAATCTCCTAAAGCCTGTACAGCCGCTTTCCCTTTTTCGATTTTTGATTGAGTGGAAACAATTCCCCGAGCCGGGTTGCCATCCACTAAGTCTTTAATTCCGGGAACAAAAGCATTGGCATCCCGATAACCCATAATAGATATCATTTTAGGGGCCTCTAAATCAATTAACAAGGGCGATTTATCATCGTTGTATTTTTTCCCGGGGGCTAATAGACCAATAACTCCCATTCCTGCACCTTCCTTTCCGTTGTACAATGCCTCCATGGCTGCAAATTTCATAGGCTGTCTTTGTGCAACTATATATCCTGATTCATCACCACTGAATGCTAAAAACAAAGAAGTAACCACTCCAAATGTGGCACCTACGATAATGCTACGCTTCGCAAAATGAATGTGTCTCTTCTTGAGTAAATACCAAGAACTGATTCCAACAACAAACAAAGCAGCAGTAACGTAACCTGAAGTTATGGTATGGAGGAACTTATTAATTGAAACCGGAGAAAAAAGCACTTCCCAAAAGTTCTGCATTTCACTTCTTGCAGTATCCGGATTAAAATGCATACCGGTTGGGTATTGCATCCATGAATTCGCGACCAAAATCCATAGAGCTGACAAATTTGCTCCTATAGCAGTAAGCCATGCAGAAGCAAGGTGCATTTTTTTACTTACCTTATTCCACCCAAAGAACATGACTGCAATAAAAGTAGACTCTAAGAAGAAAGCCATAATCCCTTCAATAGCTAAAGGAGCTCCAAAAATATCACCAACAAACCACGAATAATTGGACCAGTTGGTTCCGAATTCAAACTCTAAGATTATGCCTGTGGCAACACCAATGGCAAAGTTGATTCCAAATAAGGTCATCCAGAATTTGGTGATTTTTTTCCATTCGGGATTCCCTGTTTTCACATAAATAGACTCCATTATCGCTACAATGAACGACAATCCTAAGGTGAGCGGAACAAACAACCAATGGTACATGGCTGTTAATGCAAATTGCGCCCTCGACCAGTCTACCAAAGAAAGATCAGTTGATAAAATCATAATTTACTGTTTTTTAGTTAGTTGATTTATTATGTATGAAGCTTTTTCATTTTCTGTTGAAAAACGTTCATTTAGATAATTTCTGAAAAAGAAAAATTTCAAAAAAACAAAGATCAAAACAAACTTTATTCCTATGATTATCCATAACTTCCTTTTGATAGGTTTGTTTATTAGAATTGAAGAATAAAACTGTTTCATTTGGGAAATGTATTTAAAACAAAATTTCGATGCAAATATCTAAAAAAATTCAAGAATTAAAATACCTAAATGAAAAATAAATACAAACATCTGATTAAGCGACATTTAAAAATATAATTTAGAATTACAATAAATAAACATTAATCAATAAACGACTCATATAACACTATTTTAATTAAATTAATTTTATTCAATGAAATTTATAAGCCAGTGCTCTTCTTCAAAGGTGAGTATGCAGCCCAACCTTCCTTTACTGCAATCAATATTAATTTTAAAAATACCCGGAAGTTTATCAATAGAAAACATTTTACTTATAAAGACAACATTAGAGGGTTTCATGTTGTTTTCAATATATTCCTCATACTCTTTCCTGGAGAAAACAATACAATGCGTATTCCCCGGACTAAGATTTCTCAATCGTTCATCTTCAATAATAAAGAAATTGTATTGAGCCCTTGGTATTTTATCAAATTGAGAACGAGTAGTATCATTTTCACTTTTCAATATAAAATCCAATTTATTAATCAGTTGTGCTCCCAATTGTGCATATTTGTCTTTCAAATTAGAATATCTTGGGTTTTTATCCATTTCATCAGTAATTCCATCGGCATCCGTATCCGAGTTTGATGGATTTGTGTTGATCTTCTTTTCAAATACATCAGTGAGTCCATCTTTATCAGTGTCTTTAATTAAATCGCTTATTGCAAAAGTCAACAAAAGCGGGTCTTTTTTCAAAGCATACAGTGGAGTATCCGTATAGTTTATCGGCATTTTCAAAATAGAAATTAAAGATGCTTCTATTTGCAATTTGCCTTTTGATGCAAAAAGTCTGACTTTTTGAAAAGGCTTTATATAGAGAGGCTGGTTTTGTGAAAACCCCATATAATAGGACTTCCATGAATTACCTTTATCATAAGAAAGTGCAATCCATATATTTTCTGCCAGGGATTCAGGGGCATTCGATTTGTATAAAATGGCAATAATGTTTCCTAGGGTATCAATGGCAATGATGTTTCTCATCGCTATCGGGCCCAGCAATTGATTTTTATATAATTCCATCAATGAGTCAAGTATGGTCGAGTATTCACCTTGCGAAATTGTATTGTTTTTATAATCATATTCAGCTCGGGTCAACAAACTGTCAAAGTGTTTTTCATAAGTTGTCAAGGCTACAATCGATTGAAAAGGATTCCCCTTCCAATGTGTATCAACATGAATATAACTTGGAATGCGCTTGAAGTCATTAATGCATGTTTGTGCTTGATTTGAAAAAAGAGTTGAAGGATCAAAATTCTTATAATAATCAATTTCTTCAGAACTGTAAAACTCATTTGAACGAGTTTGACCAAACAATTGCGAGTTTGACCATGCAAAAAATAACATCAAAGCATATTTGCCAATACGTAACATCATAATTGAGTATGTTTACAAAGCGGAAGAAATTTCTTTTACAAACAATAAAAACAAGGTAAAATTAATCGTTTTAAAATTTTAATGGCTTTTTTTCTGAAATTCAAAAAAATTGATATCTATCAAATATTTCTGTATTGCCCATGTAATCATGCTTAAAGCGTTATTACAAACATAAAATCAGATAAATGTATAAGATTTTGAATAAATAAACTCAATAAAATTTGCAGTATAACCTTTTTTTTGTTATTATTGTCGAACTAATTAAAACAAATTAAATTATGAGAAAAAAATTATCGTTTTTCTTTTTATTAGGATTAAGTGTTGTTTTAGTCTCTTGCAACAAGGACAAAACAGTAGCCCCTGAAGTAAATCCACTTCCCGGTCCTACCCTTACTCCTAGCTTATCTGGCTTTGGAGCCCATGGCGGTGTGCCTTCCGGATCCATTTTTGTTTTGCCTTCAAACGTTAAACAAATTGGTGAAATTTATGGCGGACTTCCCGGAAAATCATTCACAGGTTCTAAAACAAGTGGTGCTTGGGAAAGTTTTATGTCAACCATGCCTAAAAGCAGCTATGTAGAACATGGAATAGGTGAATATGTTAATTTATACATGAAATTGCATAACACCAGTCCAAATCCTACCTCCTTTGTTTTTCCTGCTGGTTTAGTTTTCACCAACAAAAGTTTAGACGATTCTACCGTAATCGACACAGCTCAAACAGGTCTTATTGTTATTCCTGATACCATCACTATTCCTGGTGGAGATACTTCAGAAATTTTATTAAAATCTTTCTGTACAAACCTAAATCATCATGCACCCGGCGCTACATCAATTTACATGATGAAAGTTGTAACTAACAATGACCAATTGAATTCACTCATTGGTGCTTTAAACACAAAAAGTAAAACCATTTTAATTAACCATTTAGGCGAAATCCAATCCTTTGTTTGGAAAATTACCAATAATACCGGAATTCTTCAAGCTGATTTAGATGCTATAAGAGCCTGGTAGAGAAAATTAAATTCTTAAAAGCCTTATCGAGAAATCGGTGAGGCTTTTTTTATTGCTTATATTTCCTTCCCTGCCAGGTGTTTCTATCCTTTAACTTATTCTCTAACAACAAGTTAAACTGGTCGTTTCTAATTAATCCCCATTGAGGAGCTACAAGAAAACGCGGTGGCACTTCACCGGCAAAACGTTCAATAGCAATAAGAGGAGACAGTTTTTCGATAAATTCAATTAAAAACTCCATATATTCTTCTAATCCAAACAATTGAAAAGAACTTGGGGATTCAGAATACTCTTTCTCCATGGCCGTATGTTTTATAATTTGCAATTGATGAAACTTGATACTTTGAATGGGCAGAGCTGAAATAATGCCGGCTTGAGCCAACATTTGTTCTCGGCTTTCACCCGGCAAACCAAAAATAAGATGGGTCCCGATATGAATATTTCTACCCGAGCTTAGTTTTATCGCATCCACAGCCGACTGAAAATCATGACCACGGTTTATTCTCAATAAGGTTTTGTCGTAACATGATTCTATACCATATTCTAAGGAAACAAAATGGGTTTTAGCAATGAATTCGAAAAACGCAATCTTTTCCATATCAATACAATCCGGACGAGTTCCTACTACAATCCCGCAAACATCCGAAAAACTTAAAGCTGAAAGGATTTTCTCCTTTAGAACTTCAATGGAACCATAGGTATTGGAATAGGCTTGAAAATAAGCCAAAAATGATTTGGCTCGCTTGTATCTGTTTTTATGAAATGTAATTCCTTCTTCCAATTGCTGCTGAATACTTTTATCAGGAATACAATAAGAAGGATTAAATGCATCGTTATTACAATAGGTACATCCACCATACCCTTTGCTCCCATCTCTGTTTGGACAAGTAAAACCGGCATCTAAAGTAAGTTTTTGAACTCTAAAGCCAAATTGCTCTTTTAATCTATCCACATAAGAATTAAATCGTCTTGAATTTCCCCAAGGATATATTTCATTCATACTTAAGGCTTTTGCAGCTCAATTGCTTTGGAAATTGGAATTTTTTCCCCATTGAAGTATGAAACAATAAAAGCATCTGGAATTCCTTGAGCAATAATTTTATACTTTAAAGCGGATGCTTCACTATATTTTGAATAATTCCCGGTAGTGTAAATGTATAATCCCAGTGCATTTTGCTGTTTTTCAATACCGCTTGATAGAACAGTGAGCATTTTATCGAAAAACGAAATGGTAATATCCTTTTTATAGGCTCCAATTTGAACTTTAAATTGCAAACGCTCTTGTGTCTGAACATTAGTATTTGCCTTAATTACATTTTGCAAAGCCGTTTTCGAATCGGTATGAACCAGACTTTCATTTTCTTTAGAGCCGCTTGCTAAGTTGGATTCAAGCTTTTCACCTTTTATTAAAGAAAGGTCTTGAACTTGCGATGCTATCATCCCATCTTTTAAGAGCATTTTCCTGAAAGCTTCTGCATCCTTAATATTGGAGAAATTTCCAATAGCATAACTGGCTACATTATTACCCACATTGTATTTTTGGATCCCCAAAGTATTGTATTTGATTAAAATATTGGCAGCTTCTACACTAATGTTTTTATTAAATGTCCCAATAATAACTGTGTATGTTTTTGTTTTTGAGGTCGTTTCATTATTTTTCACTACGGCAACATTGGATTCATCTGCCTTCTTTGCCGTTGGCTTGACAAAGTCATACCTCTCTTTTAATTTAGGGATGTTGTTAATAGCCAATTGATCTTTTTCACTTATTGTAAGAATAGGCTTTCGTTCAGATTCTTTTTTATAATCGCTTTTTTCAATAGTGGCGACTTTAATCAAACCTTCCTTTTCTATCGATTTCCTGATTTTTTCAATTTCTGCCTTATTTGAATAATCACCCATGCAAATATTTAATTTGTTATTGGCATCCAGAAATTTATAAACCTTTTCGTTGGGATGGTTTAGGATTATTTTTGATACATTTTCAGGCAAAGTATCATTATAAACACCTAATAATAAGATATAGGTTTGGGGTTCAACTTTAACAATTGATTGGGACACAGAATCGGATACAACTTCGTTTTTTGCCAACTGAGTAACAATTTGTTTTTCTAAAACAACTGCATCTTTAACAGCGATCCGTTTTTCATCGGAATACGCAGTTATAAATGCATCAGGGTAACCCGATTTGCGCATTTTGATTTTTGCTTCGTTTACTTCTCGGTAAGAAGCGTAATTCCCATATAAAACCCTCACCAAGTTCCCTCCAATAGGTTCAATGCTATATAAAGGATCCATTTGTAATAATTTATTTGCTTCAACAAGACTTAGAGCAGCAACCTGAACTTTATAAGCTAACTTCCCTGAACCTTGTTTATTAGACTCCGAAACAACTTCTTTCTCCTTATTATTTTTGAGGATTGCTAAGTTTTTCTCTACCTCTTTATTTAACTTTATGCTGTCCGTTTGTTTTTGGCTTAATAATTCCTGCTTTGAAAGTTTAACCACTTTTGAATCACCTGAAAACTCTGTTACGAAAGCGTCATGGACAACATTGAGTAGTTGGACTCTCAATTTTTTCGCTTCATTGTAAGAAGCACTTTTCCCTGCAAAAAACACTTTTTCGTTTCCGGGTTCAGTAAAAACAATATTTGTTAGCAGTTTAATTTTTTTAAGCTGCTCATTGGTTAGATTTCCAAGTTGTACACTGAAAGATTTAATGGCTACTGTTTTATTAACTTGCCCTACGCCTGAATCAATTTTATTAATAGGATTTTCAAGTTTTGTCTTATTGCTGTTCTGAACTAATTGATTTTCAGTAGTTTTATTTTCATTTTGGGCATATCCAATATTGTAAGCTTTCCTTTCCTCACTGAGCTGTTTATAAATGATACCTGCTTGCTGCAACTTATCGGCAATCTCACTTTGCAACTTAATTGATTGGGCAAGGTTATGAATTGAAGTATTTGAAAGTTCTAATAATTTGGTTTTTGTATAGATGACCTTCACGTCCTCAACCGCATAAGATAAGTCAATAGCTTGAAAAAGCTTATTTTCAATATCTACCTTATCTAATGTTTCCTTTTCACTATCGGTATGAACTTTTTTACTTCTATCTCCATCGATATTTTCAAGAATACTGCTTTGGCTATTGATATTCAAGAGGTCACTTTGCAATAATTTCAACATATTAATATTACGAATATCTTGCGCATTGGGTTGCTGCATGCTTCCATTTAATGCGGAAACTTTCTTTTCAAGAACGCGGATTATGCTTCCAATACTATCCACAGCCACATTGTTTTCAATGTACACGTCTGGGTTTATCTGTTTTTTATCGTTTTTCAATACAGATAAATCGTTTGCTTTTTCCGATTTGTTAATCACATCCTTATAGACTTGAATCTTTTTCTCGATCTCATAGGCAAGTGTAGGGTTTGAAGATTGAGAAGAATCAGACTTTAACTCACTGATATGCTTTTGGAGCTTAAGGTTTCTTTGTTGAATTGCCAGAGTATATGCATTCTTAATATAATTTTTTTGTGCCTTATTAGCAAAAAGGTTCTTATAATCAAAATAATTATCATTTAAAATTAAGGTATCCGGTTTTGAAGAGGATATAACATCTTGAATTTCCTTAGACAGGCGGTTTGAACCTACCAAATCAGAGGCAATATTAAGTTTATTAAGTGAATCAGCTTGTGAAATTAAGACTTTGTAGTTCTTAACTTTCGCATCCATAAGCTTTTGTCTTTCCTTAAACTGATCCTTTTCTTTTGGTGTCAAATTAGTAGGGATAATGATTTTATCAGAACTGATCTCACTTAATTGCTTTTTGCTATTCTGAAGGATTTTATCGTTACCACCAATTGAAACTGAATCCAATTTCTTTGTCTCTTTATTTTCAGCTAAGCATTCATTTTTCAAGATTTGAATCCGAATGCTATCTTGAACAATCGATTGTTTTTGAATTTCAATTGAGCTTAATTTCTCTTTTTTAACTTTTATCTTTTTATCAGAATTATTAGCAAAATTCACAGAGTCTTTTGAGCTAACAGGATTTTGAACGATTTCTTTTGTATCGTTTTTCTTACTTAGATTTTCGTTCGTGGTTTTACCATTGTTTTGAGATTCATTTCCGGTACTTTTCCCGTTTGAAACAGAATCTTTAGCATGGGTATTATTTAATGCCAGTTCGTTGGTATTCTTGTTTTTATCGTCTTTCTTGGTCAAGTTTACATTGGTAGTTTTACCATTGTTTTGAGATTCATTTCCGGTACTTTTTCCGTTTGAAACGGAATCTTTAGCATGGGTATTATTTAATGC
>CAZJBB010000035.1:0-10231 GCA_964543995.1 uncultured Bacteroidales bacterium | reverse complement strand
CGTCTTTATTGGTCAAGTTTTCATTGGTAGTTTTACCATTGTTTTGAGATTCATTCCCGGTACTTTTCCCGTTTGAAATGGAATCTTTAGCATGGGTATTATAGAATGCCAATTCATTGGCATTCTTGTTTTTATCGTCTTTATTGGTCAAGTTTTCATTGGTAGTTTTACCATTGTTTTGAGATTCATTTCCGGTACTTTTCCCGTTTGAAATGGAATCTTTAGCATGGGTATTATTTAACGCCAATTCATTGGCATTCTTGTTTTTATCGTCTTTCTTGGTTAAGTTTTCATTGGATGTTTTCCCATTGTTTAGAGATTCATTTCCGGTACTTTTCCCGTTTGAAATGGAATCTTTTGAATGAGTATTATTTAACGCCAATGCTTGTTCATTATTGATCACTTCGATATGCTGCAAGAATTTATTATAGTTCTGGCGGTAGCTCTTTAATAATTTTGAATAGTAAAAAGTGGTGTCATTGTACTTTTCAGCAGATTTGATAAGCTTAACCAACTGAATCGTCAAGCGCTTAGCTGAATCCATGTTGGTATAAGCAAGTTTTTGAATGTCGCCAACATAAAAGCCCATTATGCTTACTTCTTTTTGAACGGATTCGGAAAGTTTTTTATACTTCAGTGCGTAGGTTTCACCTTTTACCGCAAATATTTCACTTGAGTCCTCTAAAGATTTTGGCAAGGTTCTTATGTTATGGTCATTTTTATAGCTTCTTACTTTTTTCGAAAACAAGTACAGTGAGTCAGAAATGGAAGCATAATAATCCTGCAAATTCTTATCCTTAAACAGGTTGAATGATTTAAAAGCGCTATCAATTAAGGTGTGACGCTTGATGGAATCGCTTTGCGCTTCTTGTGCCAGTTCATCAGTATTGGAGTCATCAATATGATTTACTTTTAAATCCGAATTTTGGGATAGGAAATCGATGTTTTTCTTATAGGTATTGCTATCAATGGAAGGATTGTTTAAATCAGCATAGTTCAATTTAAATTCAATGGGACGCCTTGACCCAAATTGAATTTTATACACAATAAGTTTATCTTCTGTGGTATTTCTATCGGAAGCAAACCAAGCATAATGCTCGGTAGTGTCGCATACAAATAGCAAATCATCAAAAGGTGTATTGATTGCATAATTTAGATTTTCCGGTACCGACCATTCTTGGGTAAGTGTATTTAGTTCAGACCTAAATATATCATACCCTCCCATACTGTTATGCCCTTTAGATGAAAAGTAAAGTACTTTCCCGTTTTTCAACACAAAAGGAAATTCCTCATCATATTGACTATTAATGATATTACTAAGTTTTTCGGGTTTCCCCCATTTGTTATTTAATAGTTTTTGAACTCTATAGATATCTTTTCCGGTTTTTGTATTACGACCATAAGATGAATAATACAAATAGTTATTCTTTTTATCGAAATAGGCTAAGGAATTGAAATTCTGCTTATTATCAGTAGATGTTTTTAAATTCGGTGGAAGGGGAAAAAATTCACCTGAGAACATTCTTTCCGAATATAATCGATAGAAATCCGTTTTTCTGACTTCCTTTTTCCGCAGTACGTCAATGCCTTTTAGATTATTTAAAAGCTGGATCCCATTTTCGCAAATTGTAATTTCCCTATCGACATCAATTAGCCGTAATTGCTTTTTACTAGCCATTTTTTTATATTTATTCAGCTCATTTATAGCTTGATAGAACCTATAATTTACTTGGTAAATCTTGGCAAGAAAATAATGAATATCAGGATTTTCAAAGTCACGCCAAAGTTTCAATGCTTTTTCGGCATAAACGATAGATCGTTCCGGATTTCTCTTATCTCCATAAAGCAAACTCACTGCGAACCTCAAGTTATAAAAAGGGTCATTGGGCTGCAAACTCAAGAGTTGTGAATATAATTCTAGGGCATTAAGATACCGGTGATTATCAAAATAAACCTGTGCTTTCCCCTTGATAACATCTTCATTTTCAACCGGTTTACCTTTCTGGGAGAAACCATAAAGAGAAATTAAACAAAAAAAGAAAATAAAAAAATTGCTTCTGATAATTTTCAATAGGAGTTTACTCTTAATTAAGACTATAAAGATATAAAAATTACCTGAATTTATGTCGTTTTTTGTTAAAAGCAAATGAAGCAATAGGAGACACAAACCAATGCAATAATTGGTTTTATCTTGACTTAGCAAATGTTCTAAAGAATACCGAAGATAATATTTACTCTGTCGTTTCAGCTTGAATATTTTGCTTTTTATTATGAAATCAGAGAATTTCACTTAGCAAACATGAATTCTAATGCGGAATCAGGGCTAAAACCATAAAATTGGACAAAAAAAAAAAACTGCCTGCAAGCAGACAGTTTCATTTATCAATATTATACTTTACTGAATATAACCTTTAACGATTCCTTCTTTAAGGCAAGCGGACAATCCTTTTTTGGTAATATTTCTGATTCCTGAAGTAGAAACTTTTAGGGTTATCCACATATCTTCTTCTTCAAGATAAAATTTCTTAGTTTGTAAGTTTGGGTAAAATTTTCTTCTGGTTTTAATATGGGAATGAGAAACATTATTACCACTCAACACTTTTTTTCCTGTAATTTGACAAATCCTCGACATAGTTTTATTTTTTTCCTGTTTATATGCTAAATTTTCGGTTTGCAAAGTAAGGAATTATTTTTCATTAAACCAAGCCTTTTCATTCTTTTAATTTAATTTTCAATTTTTGGCTTCTTTAACTTTTTCAACTCGCTCATTACAAGCCTAACATCTTCCTTCCTGATGAGTAGAGATTTGAATGTAAATTGGGTATAGCTGTAAAACAAGATAAATTGCACAATTACAGAGAGGGTGTATGCAGAAGAAACCAAAATACCTGCGATAAACAAAGCGTGATGTGAACCTAAACTTGCCGCTTCAGGCATAAAAATACCGCACAAGATGACCAAGGTTATAAATCCAATTATCGCCATAATGGTATTTATGTAATACTTTCCTAAACCGGCAAAATAATGACTTAATATTAAAGAAATACTGATTGAAAAAATCCCCGGAGATAAGCTTACCATAATATGTTTGATATCCGAAAAATCGGAACCAAAGATTTGGGAAAATACATTTGAAGGTATGCAAATTATCAAGAGAATAAAGCCAAGAGTGGCAATGGACGATAGCTTTAAAAAGGCCAAGGTCAATTTTTTAGCATATTCATTGCTGCTGCTATTGGAGATCTTTGAATATTGAATGGTGGCTAAACTTTTCGGTGTAAGCCAAATTCCTTCGGATAGTTTATTTGAAACATCAAAAACCCCCAAAGAGGACTTTCCTAAATAAAATTCAATCACATAATATATGTAACGGTAATTAAAAAGCTGAATGAGATTGGCTATTTGAATAAAAACTCCATATTTCAACATCTCCTTTAAAACTCGAATCCAATGTTGATTCAGAGAATTTCTATAAGGATTCCTTAAAGGGGAAAAACTGAAAACAAATAACACCAGGTTAGCCAAATACATTGAATATATATACATTGTTACGTCCGTTTGCTTGAAAACCATTATTAACATCAAAAGCGTAACCAACATAATAACAGATTGGGTGAAGGTAGCAGCATTATAGGTAGTGATTTTCCCCAATCCCAATAAGGCAGCTAAATTAATATTACAAAAAGACAACAATGAGGTTAAAACAAAAACATGAAATACATACATTTCCGGAACCAAATGCAATGCCCCTAAAATAAGCGTTCCTGCTGAGGAAGTGACAATTGCCCATATATACGATAAATTTATCGCGGTTTTAATCCCATACTTAGGAATGATAAAGACCAAACTCCCCCCCACTAAGTTATTAAACATATTAATGATGCTTATTCCCAAGATAATCAAACTGATAAGTCCTACTTTTTCAGCACCTAAGTAGTAGGCATTGATGATTACAATTAAAAAACTAAAAATTGCAACCAAAATTCGCGTGCTTATGGTACCTAAAATAATTTTAAGCATGTCTCTTCCCTTTCGAAAACACTTCTGAATACAAATCAAAAAACTGTTTGCCGACCACCTCCATACTAAAACGCTGTATTGCATTTTCTCTTAAATCAGCTTCAGAATATTGTTGATAGGTATTCAACATCTTTTGTACCGCTTGCTCCAATTCAATTTCATCCCCTGGAGTCACTAATATTCCATTTGATGAATTAATAAATTCGGGAATTCCACCCACCTGGGTTGCAATTACAGGCTTTCCGCAAGCTAAACTTTCGGCCAATACCACACCAAAGGTTTCATAGAAACTAAATAAAATCATAAACGACGAGGCTTGATATTCGCTAACTAACTGATTCCCTGTAAGTAATCCTTTAAATTCAATATTTTCCGGCAAAATCCCCAATTCTTTTGAATATTCCTCTAAACGCTCTCTATCCAAACCATCTCCTACCAAGATTAATACAAAATCATTCCTAAAATCTTGAATTTTCCTAAAAACGCGTAAAATCCCGGAAATATTTTTCGATTTATCTTCGAAGCAAGATACATGAAGTATTCTCTTTCTCATCGATTTTTCGCTCTTGGCAAACACAAATACCTCTGTATCAACTACATTCTGGATAATTCTAAAATTAGTATGACAAAGTGCATGTGCTTCCATTGCATCTTTCAAGCTTTGGGTTACAGTGGTAATGGCGCTTGCATTCCTCACAACCCAGCGAGTAATTAGCTTTCTAAATATGCCATTATATGAATTATTCCTTGGCAAGTATCGTGACCAGTGTTCCGTTACAATATATTTTTTGCCGGAAAAGAGCTTTTTAAAGTATGCAATTACTCCGGTTCTAGTTAAAATATTGGCGTGTATTAGGTCATAATCACCGAATTGTTTTTGAATTTGTTTAAAACCTATATGGTAAGCTTTCAAAAAACAATAGAACTTCCCTATTTTACGCATTCCTATCCAATGATCCACCGAAGGATAATACACTCTGACGGTAAGAAATGGTTCGTTGGAGATTTCTATTTCAAAAGAATTCGAATCCTTAAATGGTTTAGGATGAACATATAACACAGCTATTTCTGAGCGTTTCGAACAAGCAATGGCATGATTTTTTACAAATAAACCCCACATTTCATCATAACGATTCGGGTACCATGCTGAAAGAAAAAGAATCTTAGGTTTGTTTGCTTCTTTCAAATATTATGAAGTTTGGAGAATATACAAAAGTAGATTATTTCAGAAAACAAAAGATTTTTTTGGAGAAAAAGGAAATAATATTACTTTTGCAGTAACATATGGTGGGCATAGCTCAGCCGGTTAGAGCATCAGATTGTGGTTCTGAGGGTCGTGGGTTCGAGTCCCATTGTCCACCCAAATTAAACCGACTTAGGTCGGTTTTTTGTTTATTTTTACTACTTTTGAAGGTGTTTTTATACATAACAAATGCGTAAAATTCTTTGCTTTGCCCTACTTTTCATACTGTTTTTGCATTTTGATAGTTTCGCATCATATTTAGTAAACGTACCCCAAACCCTTACGCAACCTGATGGCAAAATAATTCATTGTTTTGCTACCGGGGACGAATTTTACAATTGGCTTCACGACGAGAACCAATTTACGATCATACAATCTAATGACGGATACTATTACTATGCGGCATTAAATGAAAAAGGGAACTTAATTCCAACTACGTATAAAGTAGGCAGTATAAAACCGGAAACAGTTGGTCTTGTGCCCGGAATTAACATTTCGAATGAAAGAAAAGAGGAAATTAGAATGGCATTTTATTATAAATCTAATTCATACGCTAATCTCTCCATTTCCAAAAATCGCCCTAAATCAGCAAATAACGGAACTCTCAATAACATAGTAATTTTCATAAGGTTTAGTGATGATGCGGAATTTTCCACTGACAGTACGGTGTATTATAATTTATTTAATAATGTTTCAGGAAGCAGTTCTTTGAAAAACTACTTTAAAGAAGTAAGTTATAATTCGTTAACGGTACAATCTACTTTTTATCCAATACACACCGGCAATATAGTAGTTTCTTATCAAGATCCTCACCCCAGAGGATATTACCAACAATATAATGCCACTACAAACACCATTGGTTATCAAGGGGGAGATAATGGCAGTCAGCGTGCCAATAGAGAAGATAGCTTGCTGGCTGCTGCAGTGAATGCTATTAACGGACAAGTACCCACGGGATTGAACATTGATAATGACAATGATGGCAATGTGGACAATGTATGTTTTATTGCAAAAGGGACTCCTATGGGATGGAATTCACTTTTATGGCCTCATCGTTGGTCGCTTTATCTTCAAAATGCATACATCAATGGTAAAAAAGTATCGGATTATAATTTTCAATTAGAAAGTTATGTCTCTCCCTCCGGTGTTGGTGTGCTTTGCCATGAGATGTTTCATACCTTAGGGGCACCAGATTTATATCATTATAGTGGAGACGGATTTAACCCTGTAGGGAATTGGGATTTGATGGAATCAAACTCAAATCCACCAGAGTCTATGGGAGCTTACATGAAATTCAGATATGGAAAATGGATAAACCAAATCCCGGAAATTACAACAAATGGCACTTATTCATTGCTTCCTATCACTTCTCCTACAAACAATTGCTATAAAATTAAAGCCGGAACCTCCTCTAAAGAGTATTTTGTTTTAGAATACAGAAAAAGAGAAGGTGTTTTTGAAAGTTCTATTTATGCTTCCGGGCTTCTAATATATAGAATCAATACCACAGTGGTGGGTTCAGGAAATATGAACGGACCCCCTGATGAAGTTTATATTTATAGGCAAGATGGAACTCTTTCACAAAATGGAACCTTAGGGACTGCTTTTTTTAATGGAAATATTCAAAGAACCCAATTTAATTCAAACACAAACCCCAATCCCTTTTTATCTAATGGATTTGTCGAAAACCTAAATATATACAACATTTCTCAATCCGGTTCAGCAATTACGTTTACAGTGGGTGGTATGGATAATCCTTTTATTAGCATTGATTCCGCTTCTAATATTACCTCTGTAAGTGCCAATATTTATACCAGCATTGACACTAAAGGGATTCCCTCTCATGTTGAACTGGAATATGGCAATTCTATTTCTTATGGAAATTCTGTCGATCTCTCATTAAACTCGATCAACAGCAACCAAACACAAGTCTTTTCTAAAAATATTGTTGCTCTGCAGTCCGGTTCTGATTATCATGTACGATTAAAGGTCACTAATTCCAAAGGAAACTTTTACAGTCAAGATTTTCTCTTTAACACCCAATGTTCTTCGGACACCTTACCTATTATTCAGGAATTTAATTCAATTTCAAAACCTACTTGTTGGGATTCTTACATTGAGTGTGATCCCAAAACGCCCGGGGCTAATAATGGAGATGCTTCCATCACTTTTGTTTCAAGTGGACTCAATCCTACCATAAGTTCCGCATACGAGGGCAAGTACTGTGTAAAATTCAATTCCTATGATGCGTCGGACGGTGCCATTGCCAGAATTAACAGTCCTTCATTTTCTACTTTAGGGAAAAGCAACCTCAGTGTCAATTTTCGTTGGTATACCAGCAATTTAGGCAACGCAACCTTATACCCGCTGGAAGGAGTAAGTGTGCATTGGTCCAGTAATGGAAATACATGGAATAATGTAGGTTTCTATCCAAGATATGATGCAGTTACCGGTTGGAAGCTCATTACAGCGAATCTCCCTGTGGAAGCAAATAACCTTCCCAATATTAAAATTTCACTCAAATTTTATTCACAATATGGGTATAATTGTTATTTAGATAATGTTATTATTAAGTACAGTGGTCCTGCAGCCGAATTTTCTGTCAACAAAACGAATATAATTCAAACAGACACGGTTTCCTTTTCCGATTTATCCCTTTCCAATCTTTCATCTAGAAATTGGATTTTCCCAGAAGCTACCATTTCTTCTTCAACGGCTGCTTTTCCTCAAACACGTTATAACAATGTCGGTAGTTTTCCGGTTACCCTGAATGTTGGTAATGCAAATGGGTTTAATAGTATGACTAAGAATAACTTAATAAATGTTTCGCCATTAGTTTCAGCGGGAAATGATGTTAGCATTGTATGCAGCGATTCAATTCCATTGCAAGCAAGCCTTTTGCGAAACATTGGAAGCAGCAACACTCAATACCATTGGAGTCCATCTCAAGGCTTAAGTAATCCGAACATTGCGAATCCAGTGGCATCTCCATTGGTCACAACTACATACACTGTAACTGCTTCCGATACCAATTTCACTTCAACAGATACATTAATAGTAAAAGTGGAGCCTTTGCAGATCCGAACCTTAAACTCAGCATTTATCAACTGCAAAGACTCTATTAAGCTGAATTTCAGCACCAATTATCCGGAAGGTCTTTTTATAAAATGTAATTCTCCTATTAAAAGAAAATTCAGTATTGGCGTTGCCGAATTCGGAATCTCCCCTATTGGATGCTATGCTAATGGTTCCATTTCCTATCCCATCGATAATTGTGGTGGACATGATGCCTGTTGCTCAACTCCTTATAATATAGGATCGCTTTCCGGAAAAATAGTTTTAATCGACAAAGGCAGTTGTAGCTATATAACTCAAGTTTATGCAGCTCAAAAAGGCGGAGCAATAGGGGTTATCATTGTTAATAATACTACAGGACTTGTCAATCCTCTTACGTTTTCGGGAATCGACACGGTTAAAATTCCGGTAGTAATGATAACTCAAAAAGATGGGGATACCTTAAAGAATTGGATTACTGCTTATGGAAATGTAATCGTCAGTATAGGTTACGAAGGGCCACCTTTGACTTGTACTTGGTCTCCGACAAGCGGATTGAGTAATATTCATGCTTTTCAACCTTACGCAGCCCCATTAACCAACACCACTTATACAGTAACTGTATCCAATGGAATTTGCACAGAAAGTGCGCAAATTCAGGTGGGAATAAACTCGCCAAAACTCAATTTGGGAGACGATACATTAATTTGTAATTCAGGAACTTATACTTTGAACGCTTTGCAACAAGGCTGTACTTACCAATGGAATAATGGGGCAACGACTCCCGCGATTAATATTGCTCAATCGGGGAACTACAGTTTGAAAATCACCAATGCATTAGGTTGTTATTATTCTGATTCTATAAAAGTTTCATTTAATATTACTCCGGCAGATTTAAGTTCTGTTATCGGTATTGACAGTATTCTTGAAACCCCATCACCTAATATTTACACCGTTTCACCTACTACGGGAAATCCAGATTATTTTTGGGCTCTTCTCCCTGATTCAGCCGGAACCCTTTTACAAAACACCAACACCATATCAATTGCTTGGAATCCATCCTTTGATGGAAATGCACAAATAAACGTTAGAGCCGGGAATGAATGCGGTTCCACTTCAACAATCTCCAAAAACATTACATTAATTCCCAAAACCCTCCATGTAAATTTAATTTTAGAAGGTTTATTTGACCCAAATACCAACATCATGCATGAAGCCATGAATGGAAATACCAGTCTTCCCCAATTCGGAAATGGGATAGCTGATTTAATCAATATTCGAATTCACCCTGAGTATCATCCCAACTTAGTCACTCAGGAAATTCAAAACACATTTTTATCCACTTCCGGAAACATAAATGTTCGACTTCAACCCATAGACAGTACCAATTATTATATTGAAATACTTCACAGAAACCATGTTACCGTTTGGTCAGCAGTTCCGGTTTCTTTTAATAACAAAGACATTTCTTACCAGTTTTCATCCTCCATGATGCAAGCATTTCAAAACAGTGAAATTATTCCTCCTCAAATTCAACTTTCAATGGATAAGTTTGGATTGCATGCGGGAGACATAGATCACAACAGGGTTGTCGACTTAGATGACTTTGTAATTTTAGAACCTGATTTAACTTACGGGAGTATTGGTTTTTTAAATACGGATTTAAATGGGAGCGGCTACGTTGATTTAGAGGACTTTATTATTTTTGAGCCCAAACTCACGTCTGGAATCGTTTCTCAATCACCTTAATAATTGACATGGACAATTCAGTACCGACTCCCTTTCCTAATAAAGAAATTTTCTTAGCCCTTACCACTACCACTATGCCTTATGGAAAATACAAAGGAAGGATGATCAGCACCTTACCGGTCAATTACTTAGAGTGGTTTAATCGCCAAGGCTTTCCAAATGGAA
>CAZJBB010000034.1:0-21543 GCA_964543995.1 uncultured Bacteroidales bacterium | reverse complement strand
TGGGTCAATCGAGCTTAGCGAAGATTGGACCATTACATATATGCAAACGGTATAATTCATTATTGTATTAGGTTCATAATCTTTTTGAAGTCTGAATGAAACTCCAAGAGTTCAGTAAGACTGCCCAAATGGCTTCCATGATTTCCCCAAGGTTTCATGGAAAGCCATGAATTCTATATAACTGAATATAAATACGTTGTAAAGCAATGTTCACAAATCTCTTTCTCCAAAAACGGCACAACGCTCTCAAACAACAACCATGTCCGCCCTATTTCAGTGTCCATTTGGATATCAGTTGGGTTCCAAATATGGCAAATGCCACCACAGAAACCGAGCTTAAGGGCATTAAAATGGCAGCAACTACCGGCGACATATTGCCTGAGAGGGCATAAAGCAGTCCTAAGATATTGTATAAGAATGAAATCCCAAAACTGATTTTCACCAAGCGTAAAGATTGTTTAGAAAATTGAATCACTTGCCGTAGGGCATGAAATTTACCTGATTCTATTATAATATCAGAAGCGGGAGAAAAATGGTAAATATCATCGGCAACCGACATGCCTACATCGCTTTGCATAAAAGCCCCTGCATCGTTTAAGCCATCGCCTACCATTAATACAGTATATCCTTTTTCTTGCAATGTTTTAATAAAATCCATTTTATGTTGTGGGGTCTGATTAAAATGCAAGGATCCTTCATCGAAATAAGCCTGAAGCACTTCTTGTTCTGAGCTGTTATCGCCTGAAAGCAAAAACAACTTTAAATCTTGCTTAAGCTTGCCTATGTTTTCAAGAAAACCTTCACGGTATTGATTTCTAATAGTAAAATAACCATAAAATTGCTGATCAATGTCTAAATATACCCTGGCTGAATAATCTTCTTTTACATCGTTTTCTATCCCAATATAAGTTGCCGAACCCAGTCGGATTTTCCTACCCTCAACCAAGCCAAAGGTTCCTTTTCCTGAAATTTCAACAAATCCATGCACGGACAAGGTTTCTATTCCGGAAAAATATTTCGATAATGCCTGACTTAATGGATGGGTAGATTGTCGGACTAAAGAAACCACTCCAATAATTTCTTCTTGCGAAAGCACCCGACCTTGATAAGAAATACTATTTTGGTCGGGAACGGTTATGGTTCCCGTTTTATCAAATACAATGGAGTTGACTAGGGTTAGGTTTTCGATGGCTTGGGTGTTTTTTACATACACCCCTTTTAATCCCAATAAGCGCATAGAATTTCCCAAAGTAAAAGGTAGAGACACCGCCAATGCACAAGGACAGGTTACGATAAGCACAGCGGTGAACACCAAAATGCCTTCATGAAAACGACCTTGGTGCCACCAATAAAAAAAGCCCGAAATGGCTACCGCAATAATAATTAAAGTAAAACTCAAACTGATTCGATCGATGATGGGTAATAAGAGTCGAGTATTTGGACGTTTTGTTTCCATTCGGTTCCACAATTGGGTAAGATGACTTTGACTTACTTCTCGTATTACTTTAATGGTGATGGCACCTTGTACTTGAATTCCTCCGGCATACAGTGCCTCTCCCGGTTCTTTACGAATTGGAATAGATTCTCCCGATACGAAACTATAGTCGATTAAACCAGGTCCCTCCATAAGAATGGCATCAGCCGGTATCAACTCCTTATTTCTAATTAACAAAATATCCCCGACTTGAACTTCTTTGAGCAACACCATTTCTTCGACGTTCTCATTAATTTTTGTCACTGCAATAGGAAAGTATGATTTATAATCCCGATCAAAAGAAAGGGCGTCATAAGTTCTTGTTTGATACCATTTCCCCAACAAAAGGAAAAACAAAAGCCCAGACAGGCTATCGGAATAGCCCTGCCCGGTATTGCTTAAAATTTCGTAGCAAGTAACGGCAAATAAGGTTAATATTCCTAAGGCAATGGGAATGTCGATATTGATTCTTTTTTTTCTTACCGCTTTCCATGCCGACACCAAATAATCGCTTCCACAATAAAAAACCAATGGCAGGGTAAGTGCAAATGAGATATAAGCGAAGAATACACCCAAACTCCCTTCGAGTGGTTTTCCGTTAAAATAAACGGGCAAGCTAAACAACATCACATTCCCTGAAATAAAACCGGCAATGCCTATTTTGTAAGTAAGCTTTTTGCTTTTTGTATGTCGAACATTTCCTTCAAACATCTGAAGTGAAATTTCAGGAATATAATGAATTGAAACCAGTAACTCAACCACTTGTCTAATCGACAGCTCTTCGGTGTTAAAAGTGATACTACAGCTTTTTTCAATAAAATTTACTGAAGATTGCTTAATGCCGGAATGAAGCTTATTGAGATTTTCCAACAACCAAATGCACGAAATACAATGAATGGCAGGAATATAGAAGTTGATTTTTGCAAGCGGGTGCTCAAAAAACGCGTACAACTTTTCTTTAACTTCGTCCTTATCAAGAAAAGCGTATTTTCCTGTATAGTCGGCCACCTCAGCTTTTATGCCCGGCAATTCGGCAAAAGAGTAATATTGCTGTAATTTATTATCATTGAGGAGTTGATATACTTGCTGACAGCCTCTACAGCAAAACTGTTGCTCCTTCCATAGAATTGGGCTTGTTCCGCAATCGGATCCACAGTGAACACAAGCGTTTTCCGGATGCATTTTTTCTTATTTAGAATGGCAGCAATCGCCACTGTTGTGAAGGTTCTTTGTGCAAGTATCGGCAGGCGTCGTTTGAATGGCATTTTCAAGGTGCTCTTTCGATGGACTCAAGTAAGGAATGCCCAGGCACAATCCCCTAAAAATAAATAGGACTCCCATCAACACAACTAGATAGGGAATTACTTTATTGATTTTTTTTCTTATGCCTAAACTTATTGCATTGCCCACCATTGAAATCATCAACATCATGGGCAAAGTTCCTAAACCAAACAACACCAAGTATAAACCACCCAGAAGTACATTTCCGGTAGCTACTGCCCCAACCATAGCAATATAAACCAAGCCACAAGGCAATAAACTGTTCAGCATGCCTATTAAAAAAAGTCCTTTATAGGAACGTTTTTGAAACAGATGTTGGAGTTTGGTGCGAACAAAATCGGTAAACAAATCAAAATATCGGAATCGAATTTTTTTAAAAGCCAAAGGGGAAATCACCGAAACTATCATGATCAAGCCAATGGTAATGGAAATCCAGCGTTGAAAACCCAACATGAAAAACCCTTGGCCTATGAATCCGAATAAAATACCCAATACCCCATACATGAATGCACGCCCGAAATTATACAACAATCCGCTAAGTAATCGCTCTCCAAAAGTATTTCCGCACAAGGGCAGACTTAGTGCAATGGGACCACACATTCCAACACAATGAAAACTACCTAAGAAACCCAGCAAAAAACCCGCAAATACCATTTCCATTACTCTATGGTTAAATCTTTATTGATATTAAACCATTCGCCTTTATGACTCCATGACATTTTTACCAAATATCGCCCGCTTTCCATTCCCAAGGTCGGTAGGTTAGATTCTTCTGACATAAGCATCTTCAGTTTACGATCGGAACGCTTATCAGAGGGGCGGTAAAAATATAAAAAAAGAGAGTCTCCGGAACTAGCAAGGGTTTTACAAAGTTTCAATTGAATGCCTGTGCCTTGTTTGATGATTTGAATGCTATCGTTATAATAAGTTGAATTTTGATTGATTTTAATTTGTTTCGAAAAATCAGCCCCTTGGTCATAATAATCGTCCGATACCAAATCCTGATTTTGATTGAGAGAAAAGATGATAAATACAACAGACAGCGAAACAAATATCACTAAGAAAATAAGGATGCCATGCCCCCAATTAAATTTTGTTTTTTTCACTTTTGTGGTCCTATAAAGTTAATGGTATTCACGGTTACCAAATTATTATTATCAAAAATACCTACCTTAATATCGGTGCTGTGCTGGTGAATCAATTTCAAAGGCAATGTAATGATCAAAACACTCTGGGCGTCCTTATTCCCTTCCAATATTGAAATGTCTGTTGTTAAGTCAAGCTTTCCTCCCTGAATTTCCATCAATTTGAAAGAGATGTGTTTAGCAACACTGGTTTTGTTAATGACCTTCACATCATAAATATTGGAAATAGTGCAAGAATCCACCTCTTGAAACAGGGTTCCCGGCATTCTATGAATGGTTAAGTCTAATGAGCTGCGATTGGCAATCGTAAAACCAAGAACGCTCATCAAAACAAGTAGCACCGCTGAATAAGCATACGTTCTGAAATTGAAGATGGATTTTTTCCCGGTTTCAATTCCGAAATAAGAATCGAAACGAATAAGATTGGCCGGTTTATGGATTTTTTTCATCACTTGGTTGCACTCATCAATGCAGGCAGTGCAATGGATACATTCCAATTGGGTTCCATTTTTAATATCGATACCGGTGGGGCAAACCGCAATACAAAGCCCGCAATTGATACAATCACCTCCCTCTTTAACTCCCCTGGGCTCTCCCCTTTTGTAATCATACATCACTGAGATGGATTTAGAGTCGAGCAATACACCTTGTAACCGACCATAAGGACAAAAAAACGTACAAATTTGCTCTCTTAAGTATGTATACACCCAATAATAAAAAACCGAAATTCCGATCATAAATAAAAACTCAATCTGATACTTGCCTATGGGTGAAGAGATGACTTCCAGCAGTTTTTCAGGCCCGGTAAACCACATTACAAAAACATTGGTAATGGCTATAGAAATGATAATGAAGGCAATATGCTTTCCTAAACGCCTCCACAAGGAGGTTTTTTTGCTTTTTGCTGATTTACTTGTTGGCTGACCTTCAAATACATATTCTATTCTACGATAAATCATTTCAAGAAAAATGGTTTGAGGGCAAGCCCATCCACAAAACCACCTTCCAAATACTACCGTAAATAAAACAATACAAACCACGGTTATTAGCATTATGAGTGCCAAGACAAAAGTATCTTGCGCCCAAATAACGTTGCTAAACAAGAAAAACCTCCTATTGGCGATATCCAACAACATTAAAGGATTTCCGTTTATTTTAATAATGGGAGCCAGTACTAAAAAAGCGACACAAAACCATGCAAAAAGGGTACGTCGGTTATACCATTTGCCATGAGGTTGCTTAGCATAAATCTTTTTTCGTTTTCCACCTTCGTCTAAATTAATGGGGATGTCGCGAAATGATTTATTGTGATTTTTTTCCATTGACTTATTTTATATTCACCGTAAAGAGCGCCCAATACCCATGCATGGATTTTGAGATGTTATTTACATTCTGTTCCTTGAGGTGCTTTCCCGTTGGGAGGATTTGAACCGACCAAAGATTTTAATATAAAAGCACATATCTGATCAATTTGAGTTTCAGATAAGTTGCTTTTAAAGGGGCTCATTCCCTTTTCGGGTCGGCCTTCGCTAATGGTATGAAAAACACTATCACGATGGCAACCATATAACCAAAAATTATCGCTCAAATTCGGACCAATAGAATTGCCTTCTCCTTTTAATCCATGACAAGCAATACAACCTTTGGATTTGAATAATTTTTCGCCGGCTTCAATTTTTTGGTTATCGCTAAAATTAGCCCCGGAACCGGATTTCGACCTCATGATTTTCTTTTGGGCTTCGATGGAAGCAGTATACTCACTACTCTGATCCATCCCATTTTTGGGATGTCCGAAATATTTAACGGCATAAATACCCGAAAAACCAATGGTAATAAAAAACAGAAAATACACCCATAAAGGGGCAGGATTATTTAACTCTTTTATCCCATCGTATTCGTGTGACTCATGAGATTTGTCTATACTATTTTTGTTATCAATACTTTCGTCGGACATAATATTTCGTATTATTTTTTTAAACTGATATCCTCTTGTTCGTCGTTTTCTAAAATAGACATTTTATAATGATTCAGATCCCTTTTGGGCATTTTGATGGTTCGGTAAACCATAGTGATAAATAATGAAATAAAGATAAGCAATCCAACAATATAATACCATTGAATGCCACTTTCATTGCTTAACATTTGCCCTACAAAACCCATACTGTTTTATTTTGAAATTTTATTAGCAAAAGGTGAAATGTCTTTACCCAATTTATGCAAATAAGCAATCATTGCAACCAGTTGTGAATTTGGTTTTACTTCAACTCCGGCAGCTTTTAACTCGGCCACAATTTGTTTGGCTTGTTTTTGATAGTCTGCAACTGCTTGAGAGTCATAATTTTCGGCATAAGGAACCCCCAATAATTGCATAACGCGTATTTTAGAAGGCAACAGAGACATATCCACCTCGTTGCTTATGAGCCAAGGGTAGGCAGGCATAATAGACTGAGGGTTCATCTCTTGGGGTTTGCTAAAATGATTGTAATGCCAAATGGATATTTTGTATGTGGAACTGCCAATATAACCCGCACGGGCTAAATCGGGTCCGGTTCTGCGCGACCCCCATTGGAATGGATGGTCATACACAAATTCTCCAATTTTCGAATATTCGCCATAGCGATCGGTTTCATAGCGTAAGGGCCGAACCATTTGTGAGTGGCAATTATAGCAACCATTGCTGATATAAATATCTCGACCTTCGAGCTCCAATGGAGTATAAGGGGTAACCGAAGTTATTTTAGGGATGTTTGATTCTACTTTAAGCATGGGAATTATTTCTACAATACCTCCAACTACCAAGGCAAGAAAAACAAGGATTGCAAATCGTACGGCTTTTCTTTCTAACCAGCGATGTATGGTTTCTCCCCTTGGACTTCTCTTTTCTGAATTTTCGAGTGCAGCCGCTTCTGCATTTTCATTTCCGACCAAAGCCCCTAATTTTAAAGTCTTTATAATATTGAATAAGAACATTAAAAACCCTGCCAAATATAAGGCTCCCCCAACCATGCGTATGATGTACATGGGGTGCATACGTGAGGAGGTTTCTATGAAATTGGGATAGTTTAATAGTCCTTCGGCATTGTATTCTCGCAACATAAGCCATTGGGTAATTCCTGACCAATAGAGAGGAATGGCAAACATTAATATCCCTAAGGTAGCAATCCAAAAATGGGTGTTGGCTAGTTTTTCTGAATACAGTTTGGTTCTAAAAAGTTTTGGTACCAGCCAATAGAGCATACCGAAAATCATTCCTCCATTCCAACCCATACCGGCAATATGGGTATGTGCAATGGTCCAATCGGTGAAGTGACTGATTGCATTTACGCTTTTTAGCGACATCATTGGTCCTTCGAAAGTAGCCATTCCATAAGCGGTGAGTGCCACTACCATAAACTTTAAAGAAGCGCTATCTCTAACTTTGTCCCATGCCCCTTTTAAGGTAAGTAAGCCATTAATCATCCCACCCCAGGATGGAGCAATAAGCATGATAGAAAAAGTTACTCCCAGTGCTTGTACCCAATCAGGCAAGGCTTGATATAATAAATGGTGAGGCCCTGACCACATATAAATAAAAATCAAGGCCCAAAAATGCACTATGGATAGTTGGTATGAATAAATTGGCCGTTCCGATGCTTTTGGTAAGAAATAATACATGATACCGAGCCAGGGCGTGGTTAGAAAGAAGGCCACCGCATTATGCCCATACCACCATTGTACCACTGCATCTTGAGCGCCTGCATATACAGGATAGCTTTTAAATAATGAAATGGGAATTTCGATAGAGTTTACAATATGTAAAACTGCGACCCCAATAAACGTTGCCAAATACCACCAAACAGCCACATAAATATGCTTAACCCTTCGTTTGATAATGGTTCCAATCATATTCCAACCAAAAGCAACCCATATCAGTGCGATAATGATGTCAATAGGCCATTCTAACTCAGCATATTCCTTGCCGGTGGTAAATCCAGCAAGCAAACTTACCGCAGCTAAAACGATAATGAGCTGCCAACCCCAAAAGTTTATCTTACTCAGTAGGTCGTTGAACATTCGTGTTTTTAGCACCCTTTGCATGGAGTAATAAACCCCGGCAAACATTGCATTGCCGATAAAGGCAAAAATAATGGCATTGGTATGCACCGGACGAACCCTTCCGAAAGAGGTAAATTCTAAACCGAGATTAAATGCAGGAAAAGCCAGTTGTAAAGCAATTAATAGCCCTACCACTATGGCTACGGCCCCCCATATTACGGTTGCCCAAATAAAATTTTTAACAATAGCATTGTCGTAGCTGAATTTTTGTATCTCCATACTATTTATTGTTTAGTTACATGCTTTTCGCAAACAATTTCTTTTTCCATTTCTTCGTCTTCAAATAAAATTCTTACCGAGGGCGTATAGTTATCTTCATATTGGCCTGATTTAACACTCCAAATAAAAAGCCACAAAAAAACAAATGCAGCTAAAAGACTCACTCCAATAAGCAAGAATAGAATATTCATTAACAATAAAATGGCTAACAAAGATAGTACACTTTTTCTTAGATAAAAATCTTATTTCAAATAAATACTCAATTGCCTAAATCTACAATAATTTCTTTAACTAAAAGACTGGAATCATGTATAATGTATATTTATGCTAAATGCATTAAAACCTAAGGTCAATGTATAAAGAGAGAAAGTAAAAAGTAAGAAAGCCGCTTATTATACCCTCGTTTGCGATTTCTGATAAGATTCCTCCTTTCCGGAAAGATGGAATCTATGTAAAATCCAAAAGAGAATTCTTCTTCGGTATGTGTATAAACAAGTCTTCCATCTTACTTTTGCCTTTGCATGTGCAAATGATATATAATAAGGGGAAAATATGATTATGAAATCCTGCCTGAATCGGTATAAAACGCACTCAACACCATCAAATTTGTCTTAATATTCATTGAACATATTAAATCCACAAAAACTTAACACTACCCTGTATATTTGTAGTTTGATTTATGAAGTTGAACCAAGATTGAAGCTAAATATTGCTGAAAAAAAATTACTTAAATCATGTGGATTATATTTAAAACATATAGTTTATCGTTTTGTTGATTGTGCAATATCACGAAAGGCCGAGTTGATCGTTACAAATGATAAACACTACAAAGTTTTTAAAAAAATAAGCTTTCCGAATTTAATTGCATTATACTTGAAAATTTTTGCAATGCTTTATATCGCAAGATTGTTACAAATGCTTATTGCTTTATTTGCTTTTCCTAATTTGTATACATCTTTGAAATATGGATAGCAAATACCACTCAACTCTTTTGTTCTTTTTATATGGGGTAAATGCCGAGGAATAGGGTGTTAGCCCAAGTATAGCAAATGCTACCTGATGCTTTTGATTGAAGTAGGATAAGCTATTGCCGAAAGGGGATAAGTCCTTTATTTTATCAAATCTTTTGCTTTAATGCGAATGATTTGCCCGTCTTTGCAGAAAACCAATTCTCCATTTTCCTTTACTTTCTTTTCAAGAAGCTTTTGAAATGAGAGTTCTATCCCCTTAAGAATATTTGTTCTTATTGTTGATATATTATTGTCCATTTGCAATGAGATTTATTTTTGCCCAGGTGTTTTTTTCAATTATTTTTTCAGTAATCAAATCCCCTTCAGCTATCAGTTTGAAGGGATTCTCCGAATTGTCAATCACCATCCAATTGTCAGAAATGGGCAAATACAATTCGAATAAGTTTTTTATGCCGCTATTGTAGCGTCTTCTTATGGTGTCAATTGGAATGTTGTGGCCGCCTTCTGCTACTCTTTCTTTAACCCTTTCAATTGCAAGATTAGGAGAATTAAGCCAAAAATAAACCAGTGTTACTACATAGCCATTTTTTTTTGCATCTAAAATGGTTTTCACATAACTCCTTGTCGAGAGTGTTGTTTCAAATGCAAATTCCGACTTATGTTTAATCATTTCTTTAATTCTATGAAGCATGAATCTACCTGCTTCAATAGCTGCTTTATCAGGCTGAAAAGGGGATATCCCCTTGGCAATTTCGTCTGCGTTTACAAACTCTTTACAATTAAGCATTTCAGGAAGTACAGTATAAGAAGCTGTGGTCTTGCCTGCTCTATTGGGTCCTGCTATAATATAAAGATTCTGCATAAATTTCTCTTAGACAAAAATATACATTTTTCAGACTTCTTATACGTTCCATCAATAAAGGCAAGTGGGGGGTATATGCCAAAAATTGAGTTTCTTTAATGTTTTCCATCTAATTTATAAAAACACTATTTGTAAATGGTTAATTCTAAGGCTTTTTCAAATTGTTCGTTTTTGACCAAAGCTTCCACTTTTTTCACCAGTTCCGGATCAGTCCAAATGGACCAACAAGAATATGAACTTAAACAACCATCATTTAAAGTCATATAATCCCACTTGGCGCCAAATTTCCATTCATCGGGATAAGGTCGCCTTCTGCTTCTCAGTCCTTTGATAAACCATTCCCTTACTGCTTTTGCTTCAAATAAATCAGGAGTAATTCTAATGTTTTCCAGTTTAATAATGCAAGTAAAACGCTCATGATACACTACTTTATTTTCGAATAAATTGCTGAATAAGGGGGCAAAGGCTTCATAGGCTAAATGCTTATTATTTTGCAAATCTATTTCAGTATTTGTGAATTTCTTATGGAGTTCGGGTATGGCCATATGATCGATTTAAAATTTCTAATCAATTTATTAAATGTCTTGCATGTATTTTGAAAGCAATGTGGTCTGCTGATTTTATTATGAATATTGTATTTGCGATTTTATATTCTGGATTACATTATTCTTGACTGAGATTGCTTTTTATTTCAGCAACAACTTTTGATATTTCATATTTAGTCAGTAAAGTCGTATTTTTTCTTGAAATATTAATACCCCAATCAGGTTTGCTTTTGGCACTACCAATATAGTCTCTGCTTTTTAACAATTCGGTTGGGCTATTCCACTCGCTAGCAGGTATTAAGTATATTGTTGGGGTATGATTGTTCTTTAAAACCACAAGTGCAAGAAACAAATTATTTTTGAGGGGTTCTGCCCATGCGCGAGAATCTTTATTCACAAACACATACCCAGTCTTTTCTCGAATCGTTTTTACTTGAATGTCAATATAATTTCTATGATTAAGCCTTATTACAAAATCAATTCCTTTATCATCAACTTCGGTGGTATAAACATCAAATCCTAAAAGTATAAACCATATTTTCACCCAATATTCACCGATTCTTCCAACTTGAAGAGGTCTTAAGTGGTCATATGTGTAATTATCAAATGGTTGTGTCATCTTTCAATAATTTAAATAACTTAAAAATTCTTATTATCTGCAAAGTTTCATTATCAAACCTACCCTTTAAAGGAATTTTCTTAAGTAATTCAATAATGATGTCTTCAAAATATTTTATCTCGACTTCTCTGTTTTTAAATGCTTCCTCTAAGATATTTCTTTTTTGATTACTTGATCCAAAGAAATTTTTAGTTGTGATAAAAACTTTTATGTATGATTTTTCCCCAATTATTTCCTTTATCTTTAAAATTCTTTCTTTACGAAACATTTGATTAATGAAACCATCAATCTCTTTTTTATTTGATGCATTTAATGAATAAACGGAGCGCCATTTTATTTCATAATCAAAGAAGTTTCCTTCAGAATCACAGGCAAGTATATCAATATTGCTATAGTTACTACCTCCTTTTTCTCCTATAGTTTTAAATGAAATATTTTCTAATGTAAATCTATTTTTACATAAATGTAGCCATTGTTTTACAATCTCTTCGTTTACATCCATAACTAACTTGATTTTCCTTTTTTAATATATTTGATCGTTACTTAGAGCCTTCTTATCAACAACCTCTTTAAATTCAATTAACTTCCTAATTACAATTTCATCAGGTATTTCTTTGTGTAATAAACTTCTGTAGTAATTATTAGTATCCTCGTCCCTCTTTATTGGAGTGAAGGGATTGAATTTCGTTTGAAGTTCTACTTTATCAATAAAAATATCTCTACTCGATAAATTAATAACAAGGCAATCTCTGCTTTTATTTTTTAAATCTACTTCTCTTATCATTAAAATAATAAAATCAGCAAATTGGGCTAAAGGGATAAGTTCTTCTAATTCTACTATATCTGTCATGTTGTTTTTTATTATGGTTCTTGCAGTTAATCAAAATAAGGGAGACATTGACTCTAATTGCTTCTCTATTTTGTCTGGCTGTTCAAATTGTGCAGCATCATTCTCACATATACCTCCCCTAATTCTTGAATATCCATTTTTCCCATTTCTTCGATTGTAGGTTCCTGTTGATTTTCTAATTTCTTTTCTTCTGTTTCCAAGGAAACCTCTTTACTTTTTTTCGTAGATTTTTCCATTTTTCTTTTGTTTTTCATTACCATACCCTTATAAGTTTTTAGGCGTTATAAAAATCTCACATTTCTCAGGGTGCTCACACTCCTGTATCGCCCAAATATCAGGATCAAATGTGTTAAGAAGATAATTTTGTTTATTCCTATAAGCTCCTTTACAGTTCCAAGTCAATATCCTAATTCCTTTTTTCACGGATTTTTATTTTAAAATTAAACATAATTTCCTTACGATTTACATTTTCTTTGACTTATTTTCCGCCTTTATTATCGTCCTTACATTCGCTAGTCTTTCACTGAAAATAGTCCAAAATATTTCATTTTTCACTCTTAATTATTAATTACCAATTCTAACCTGCTCAACACAATTAGCATTGCTATAGATTTCTCTACCTTTGCAAAAAAGTCAAACATTGAAAAAGAAACAAGCCCATATAGCCTTAATCGTTGCCGGATTGTTTTTTGGAGCCAATTATCAGGTGGCAAAAGGTTTGATGCCGGATTACTTTAATCCTGCGCAAATTGTGTTTCTGAGAACCTTCATTACCACCCTTTTATTTTGGGGATTAAAGCAGTTTTTCCCATACGAAAAAGTAGCCACTAAAGACTTATTTCGCTTGGCTATATGCGGTTTGACCGGAATTTCGATAAATCAATTGCTTTTCTTTATCGGGCTTAGTTATACCACTCCGGTAAATGCTTCAATCATTCACTCTTCGAGCCCGATTTTAGTGATGTTGTTTGCAGCTGTTTTATTAAAAGAGCACATGACCAAGATCAAAGTAATGGGTGTTTTTTTAGGTGCCATTGGCGCTTATATTCTTATTTCCGGTGGGAAATCCTTGGATTTTTCTTCTGAAACCACCGCCGGAAATGCTTTTATTTTTATCAACATTGTATCGTATAGCTTTTATTTGGTGTTTGCAAAACCCATTATGAAAGCATATCACCCCCTAACCATTATGAGTTGGGTTTTCCTGTTCGGATTTATTTTTCTTGCTCCTTTTACTTTTACTTCTGTTGGAAGCATTCCTTGGCAAGCCATTCCGACTGAAATTTGGCTTTCCTTAGCCTATGTGATCATCATGACCACATTTGTTACCTATCTGCTCACCATTTTCGCATTGCAGCATTTAAGCGCTACCATTACAGGCTATTATATTTATATGCAACCAATTATAGCTTCATTAATCGCTTTGTTTTTTGCCAAAGAAAGCCTGGAATTATATAAAATCCTCGCCGGGATACTCATCTTCATCGGAATATTTGTGATTAGTAAAGACTTTAAGAATAAAAAAACTAAAGCTCAGCACTAACTATTTTGTACAACTTATCCGACCGTCGAACCACATCTTTAACTGGGATGGAGCAAACCTCACCCTTTTGTGCTGAGGTACTTGATGTTAAATCTACTCTGATTTCATGAATTTCATCTTCGTAAACCCCTGTGGTTGGGCCAATGATAAGAATATTGTCGCCAATGCTTAAGTTGTTGGTTTCTATCTTAATTTCAGCTACCCCAATTTTCGAAAAATAATTATTTACCACCCCTACATACAGTTTTTTTTGAGTAGCCAAGGAACCATAACGTTCCGACCATTCGCCCATTTTTTTCCCTAAATAGTAACCATCCCAAAAGCCTCTGTTGTACACCTTGTTTAATTCAACAGTGAGCTCTTCAATTAATGCATCGGTATATTCGTCGGACAGCACAGCTTGAATGGCTTTTTTATAACAACGGGTAACGGTTTTCACATATTCCGGTGCCCGACCCCGACCTTCAATCTTAAATACACTGATTCCTGAATCTATCAATTTATCGATAAAACCAATGGTACAAAGGTCTTTGGGCGACATAATGTACTGTTGATCAATCTCCAATTGAGTACCTTCTTCTTTGTCGGTGACTACATAAGACCGTCGGCACAATTGCAAGCAAGCTCCTCGATTCGCCGAGTAATTATAGGTGTCGAGACTTAAATAACATTTTCCGGAAACCGCCATACAAAGCGCTCCATGGGCAAAGACTTCAATTTTTATCAGTTTGCCGGACGGGCCTGTAATGTTTTCTTCACCAATGGCTTGTGTGATGGCTTTAACCTGAGTTAACGAAAGTTCACGAGCGGTAACCATGACATCGGCAAAATGTGCATAGAATTTTACGGCTTCAACATTGGTAATATTACATTGGGTTGAAATATGAATGCCGATGTTCTTTGTTTGAGCATATTGTAACACCGAAATATCAGAAGCAATAATGGCATCAATTTCACTTTTTTCGGCTTCATCTATAATCGAATGCATTAAAGAAATCTCATTATCGTACAAAACTGTATTTATAGTCAAATAGGACTTTACATTATTTTCTTTACAAAGGGCACTGATTTTTTTTAAATCATTTAAGGTGAAATTAACTGAGGAACGCGACCTCATATTCAAATGTTCTACACCGAAATACACGGAGTTACATCCTCCCTGGATAGCTGCCATTAAGGATTCGAAAGAACCGGCAGGCGACATAAGTTCAATATCAGGCATAGCTGTCATGGATGGTAAGAGGCTAAAATCAATTAATCGGGTTTCATATTAAAATGACTCAGCTTGGTATAAGACGATGGAATCCTAAAAGGAATGGCTTGATTTTCATTTACTTTCACTTTCGAATATTCTAAGGTCAACACAAAAGGTGTTTCAGCAGAAATATCAAAAACAACTCTGGTGGGGAAAAGTTGGTTTTCAACCGCCAGATAAATAGAGTATAAAACGTCTAAGGAGCGTTTTTCTTTAATTTCTTTTACTTTCACTCGGTTTATTTTAAAGGTACCGGGTTCCAACCAAATATCCTGAATAAGTACTTTTATATTTTCCTTTTCGTTTTTGATGTGCTTTTTAAGTTTTCTGCGGTTCAGAGTCGAAAGTCTATACTGCTCATTGCTATAGGAAGCTTTAAACTTATCGGTTTCATAATAAGAGAAATCATTTCCTATGATTAAAGATTGCAGCATATTGAAATCGAAAACCGTATTGGTAAAAGAGTTAATCAAACCAAAGTCACCTATAAAATAGGTTGACTCAATGCGATTCATAAATTTAACGGAATCGTCGGTAATTAAAATTCGAGCCACTTCGAAACCCATTTTTGAGATGGAAACCCATATAATGCTATCTTTCTTAATGTTAATAGCCCCACTAAAGGATTTGTTTGAATGATCGATACTTAAATCAGCATTAAACTTAAAAGACAGCCAATTAAAATTAAACTCATTGCTCTTTAGCTTCTCGAAAAGAAAATCATTAGCAGAGTCATTTTTCAGGGGTTCTTTAATGAGCTTTTTCTCTACTTTTACGGTGGTTTTGCATGAAAATAGAACCGCAATGGCAAAAATCGTGATGATGGCAAATCCAAATTGTTTTCTATTCATGGGCTTATTCGAAAAGTTTTTTCTCACTTATTTTTTTATCCAAGAACTCTGATCCTTTGCCAAGGGTTCTTGCTTTTTCCCATTGCTGAATTGCTTTTTCCTTTTCTCCACTGGCCCATAAAATATCTCCATAATGCTCCACAATAACATCATTAATATTTCCTCCAAAGGTCATGGCTTGCTCAATGATCAGCTTGGCTTCCGGCGTTTTTTTCGACTTATACAAAACCCATGCGTAGGTGTCGAGGTAGGAAGGGTTGTTTTTAGCCAAGTCATTGACTTTTTTTGCCATTTCCTCCGCCTTATCGAGTTTTTCACCCCTTATAGAAAGGTAATAACTATAATTGTTTAATACATAGGCATTGTTTGCATCATAATACAAGGCCTTATCAAATGCCTCATCCGATTCCGGATTTCTTTTTAATTTATTGTAAGCATCCCCCAAATACGTATAAAACTGTACATTCAATTCTTTGTTGTCGGCAACATAATAGGTGCCTTTTTTCAGCACTTCAACGGCTTCTTCGTATTTTGATAATCTAAAGACCGAGGATCCATAAAACAAATAGGGCATGGCCTGTTCGGGAAACAAATCCAAAGCCTTTTTACTATGAACCAGCAACGCAGAATCGTCAGCTACACTGGCATCTAAGTATAATAATTGTTCCCAAACAATGTATTTGGAGCTGTCTAAGGTAATTACCTTTGCAAAAACATCTCGGGCTTGGGCGTCTTTTTTATCTCTAAGCAAAAAATCGCCCATCATGGAATAAGCCTTGGGGTCGTTGGGATGTGTTTTAATAAGGGTGTCCAACAATTCATAAGCTTCCGGTTTAAGCTGAGTTTGAGTTTCAGTTAAGGTATAATACGATAACATGATACGTACTTTAGTGTCTATATCAATTTGAGGGCTTGAGAAGCTCCATCGTAATTCTTGAAAAAACTTCTGAGTTTCCCCTTTTTTCTTGTAATATTCCGATAGTGACAAATGAACAAAAGGATTGCCTGGACTTATTTCCAATGCTTTTTGGTAATATGTAAATGCCTTATCAGGGACTTCATTTACAGTATACATGTCGGCAATCATCAAAAGGTATTTAACTTCGCGTGGGTCATGAGCCACCAATTTATTCAGTTCTTCGGCTGCTTTATCCACTTTATTTAGCTTCAAATACAACTTTTCTTTTTGTTCTATCAGTTGTTCGTCTATGCCGCTAAGTTTTTCAATTTTATCATACACCTTAATGGCATCCATGTATTTCAACTCGTACAAAAGTGCATAAGCCCACTCATAATAATATTGAGTTTCGTATGGATTTTTCTCCGATAGTTTTTGATACAGGGCAGTAGATTCAGGGTAATTTCCGTTTTTATTGTAAGCCATGGCCAGCAAGTACACATACCAATCTTCCGTAGGATTCAGATTCACCGCTTTTTTTGCGTAATTCACCGCCTCGGTGTAATTTTTCTGCGACATGTATAAATTAGCCAATTCATAGTAAGCAACCGAAGATTTTGGATTTTTTCCAATCACTTTCTTATACAAGTCCATGGCTTCAGCAAAATTTCCGGATATTTTTGCTCTGCCGGCATCCAACAGCATATTCGTAGTCTTGTATGCTTCGTAATCAGAATATACTTCTGATGGATTTTTTTCTGTTTTTTGTGTGGATGTAACCTTACAAGAAAACAAGCTCCCTAAAATAATTATGCCAAGGCTCAGGTTTAAAATTCTCTTCATCTTATGGTGGTATAATCGCCAATACTTAAGTCATTACTAACGCCGGAATATTCAACAAAATTGCCCAACATTGAATTTTTTATCTTCGCATATTTTATATGACAGCCTTTTCCAACCATGGTATTGCTAATATCAGCATCTTCAATACAGGAATTATCGTCAATAGAAACAAAGGGACCTATTTTTGCATTTTTCAGCTTCACATTTTCTCCAATAAAGCAGGGTTGAGTGATATCAGAACTTGTGATTGTTACAGATGTTGGAACCGGAATTTCATTTTGGTGCAGTAAGACTCTTTGATGGGTATACACCGTGGCATCCTTGTTTCCGCAATCGAGCCATTCATCCACTGAGTCGGTAAAAAACAAAGTACCTTTTTTCATCATGTTCTGCAGGGCATCGGTAAGTTGATATTCTCCTTTAACCACGATGTTATGATCAATCAAATATTGCAATTCGTTTTTAAGATATTCCCCCGATTTGAAATAATAAATACCGATAATGGCAAGATCGCTGACAAATTCTGTGGGTTTTTCAATGAAATCAGTAATGTTTCCTGCTGCATTTGTTTTAACCACACCAAACAATTCGGGATTATTTACTTTTTGTACCCAAATCACACTTTCGTGTTCCAAATTCAATTGAAAACCGGCTTTAAACAAGGTGTCAGCAAAAGCTACTGTGACATTTCCTTTAAGAGAAGGTTCGGCACATAAAATGGCATGAGCGGTTCCCAAAGCCTCTTGTTGATAATAAATACTTCCTTTAGCACCTACATTTTGAGCAATCATCAGGAGTTGATTTTCAACTTCCTTGCCAAAATCACCAATGATAAAGGCAATTTCTTCCACCGGCTCTGCGCTAACTTTAATGATATCTTCCACCAATCGTTGAACGATGGGTTTTCCTGCAATTCTAATCAAAGGTTTTGGAATGCTTAAGGTATGTGGGCGCATTCTTTTACCCATACCGGCCATTGGAATGATAATTTTCATGTGTGTAAATTTTTATTTTTTTCCTGTATGTCCAAACCCACCGGCACCTCTTTCGGTGGTGTTTAACTCTTCAACAGCTTCCCATTCCACCCTTTCATGTGAACTCACCACCATTTGAGCTATGCGCTCTCCATTCTCTATGATAAAATCTTCGTTTGAAAGATTAATGACAATCACTTTAATTTCACCTCTATAATCAGCATCAATGGTTCCGGGAGAATTTAAAACGGTAATTCCCTTCTTAATAGCAAGACCACTTCTGGGGCGAACTTGAGCTTCATACCCTAGCGGAAGTTCAATAAACAAACCGGTGGGAACCAAGGTTCTTTCTAAAGGTTTTAGAGTAATAGGTGTATGTATATTTGCTCTTAAGTCCATGCCGGCCGAAGCATAGGTCTCGTATGCCGGTAAAGCATGGTTAGAAGTATTGATGATTTTTACTTTCATGGGTTAACTAATGAAATGCAAAAGTACCAATAAAATTAAAACACTTTAGAAAGACTATTCACTAACCTTTTCCGCAATGGATTTGAATCCTTTGCCGATAATTTCATTGGCATCAATCACACTCATAAAGGCATTAGGATCAATCCTACTGATGTATTCCTGAAGTGAAGCCAACTCCCTTCGACTCACCACCGTGAAAATAATCTTTTTATCGGCATCATTATACATTCCTTGTCCTCCGATGTAAGTTCCACCACGGTTGAGATCCACCAAAATAAACTGACGGATGTCCTGGTGACGATCGGAAATGATAAACAGGGTTTTGTCGTAACTCACCCCTTCAAGTACCACATCCACCGTTTTCGCTAAAATAAAAATTACAATCCATGAATACAGTGGAATCTTCCAATCTTTAAAAGCCACTAAGGCAAGCAAAACAATTACCGAATCCACCATCATAACCAACTGCCCAAGAGGCATTTTGGTATATTTGGCAATAATCATTGAAATGACGTCCGAACCTCCACTGGTGGCTTTGGCTTTGAATATTAAACCGACTCCAATTCCTAAAATCAATCCTCCAAAAACACAGGAAAGCAAAACATCATCTTTCACCAAAGGTTCTTCTCCCCAAAAATGGGTGAGCATATCCACAAATACCGAAGTTAAGATAAAGCTGATGATGGTTTTAGTTCCAAATCGAGGGCCTAATATTTTTACTGCAATTAAGGTTAATGGGATATTAAAAAGCAGTGCCATCAATCCAATAGGCAAACCATTGGGAGCAAAAGAGAACCATCCTTTGGATACATAATGGATGACCACTGAAATCCCATAAATACCTCCCGGAACAATTTTGTGGGGACTCAAAAACAGGACATAGGCTGCGGCAATGGAAAATGCCCCTAACACAATATAGATATAGGAGGTAATCCACTTTTTACTAAAGGGTTTTTCCCCGATTTTATTTAATTTCATGATGTTTAGTTTATGCTTATGCAAAAAAAACGAAAATTGCTTTAGGTTTTATTTTGTTAAGGGATTATTCGTTAATTTGTTTCAATGAAAATAGTTCCGTTTTATTTAGACCCACAAGAAAAACATGCCTTCAAACTTCACCTATGGTATTCTATCATTGAAGGAATCATCTTGGGGGTGTTGGCACTGAATGAATTCGTATTCATTAAAAGCTTGCTTGGCTCTCCTGTGATGCTCAGTTTTTTATTTCAGTTCAGTGTGGTGGTCTTTGTATTTCTGTTGTTTTTTAATGAATTTCTTCGAAGAATAAGAAACCATAAACAATTATTGCAAATTACGGCATTAATTACACGCCTACCCCTTTTATTGCTTGTGTTTTTCCCACACCACTCGGCAGCCATGGATGGGATTTCCTTATATCATACCTTGTTTTTGCTAATTTTTCTTTTGTATAATTTATCCTCACCCATCATTTATCCGGTGATCAATGTTTTTTTGAAACATAACTATCAGCACGAGCATTTTTCGAAGCTATACAGTATTGCAACCACTGCCAATAAAATTGTGATGTTGGTGATTACCTTTTTGTACGGATGGTTGCTCGATGTCGATAATTTTTCCTTTGTTTACATTTTTCCCATTACAGGTCTCTTAGGCATTCTTTCTATTTTCATACTTTCAGAAATAAAATACACCCCAACAAACGAAAGTAAACCCAAGGATGGATTCTGGATTTCCATCCGCAACTCCATGAAAAGAATGAGAAATATTCTCAAAGGGGATAAGCCTTTTCGGCATTTTGAAGTGGGTTTTGGGTTTTATGGTTTTGCTTTTATGAGTACCGTGAGCGTTATGTATATTTTCTTCAATAAAGGATTGGATTTAAATTACTCCAGTGTGGCTTTTTACAGGAATTCTTATAATATCATCGCCATCATCCTTTTGCCTATGTTTGGTCGGCTGATGAATAAGATTGACCCAAGGCAATTTGCCATCATCACTTTTGGTTCCATTTTTTTATATTTAATTTTTCTGGCATTGACCAGTATTTTCCCGTATTACTTCGATATGGGGAACTTAAGGATTTATTATTTCTTGATACTCTTTATTTTAAGTCATAGTGTATTTGCCGCAACCATGTCCTTACTTTGGAACATTGGTTCAGCCTATTTTTGTAAAAACAGAGATGTAGGGGATTATCAGTCGGTTCATTTATTTCTTACCGGTGTGAGAGGAATTTTTGCTCCCATTTTGGGAATATTATTTTATGATCTCTTCGGTTTTGTGGCAACCTTTCTAATCGGCGCTTTATTATTATTGATAGGGATGTGGGTTATGTGGTGGTCGTATAAAAGGGAAAGGGTGGAAGGTGAGGTGAAGACGGAAGTTTGAAGACGGAAGACGGAAGTGAACTGAGATTCTCCTCAAAATATCACGCAAACCCGCTTTCAATGCGCTTCTCCCCTATTAGAGGAGTATAAGTGGAAAGTGAGAAAGTGAGAAAGTGAGAAAGTGAAAAGTTCTCGCAGAGTAACGCAGATTACAGCGCAATTTCGCAGAAGAGCATCCCGCAAATCCGGTTTCAATGCGCTTCTCCCCTATCAATGTAGTATAAGTGGAAAGTGAGAAAGTGAAAAGTTATCGCAGAGTAACGCAGATTACAGCGCAATTT
>CAZJBB010000033.1:0-21896 GCA_964543995.1 uncultured Bacteroidales bacterium | reverse complement strand
GAGATAGCTTCAGGTGACTGGAGTTCAGACGTGTGCTCTTCCGATCTGTTACCTGTCATGGCAAGCATGATATCAAAAACAGGGTTCAAATGGGGTCCACAATTTCAGCAATTAACCTACCCAATACTTGTGAAAAATGCCATAAACAAATCACTGAAGACTATAAAAAATCCATACACTGGATTGCCGTTAAAAAAGGCATCAGGAGTGCCCCGTCTTGTAATGATTGCCATAGTGAACATAACATTCAAGCAATCAACACCGCGAGTAAAAGAGATGAAATGAGAAAGCTGCAAGATAATACATGCTTGCAATGCCACCAAAACCTCTTATTATCACAACGATATGGGATGGAAAATATGAACGTAAAAAGTTATCAGGATAGTTACCATGGATTGGCTTCAAACAGAGGAGATAAAAAGGCTGCTATGTGCGTAGATTGCCATAATGTACATAGTATTTTGCCTAAAGATCATGTGGAATCATCCATAAGCAAAAACAATATTGTAAATACATGCAAAAAATGCCATCCAAAAGCTTCAGATACTTTTTCCAATAGCTATAGCCACACCTCCCAAGTTACTTCAGCAGCAAAAATTGAGTACATTGTTAAAACCGTGTATTTTTGGTTGATTGTATTGGTCATCGGTTGGATGTTCCTGCATAACTTACTCATTTTGATACATGAAGTGAGATTGCGTTATCTAAAATCGAAAACCGAAATCCGAATCCCTCGCTTTACTAAAAACGAATTGATACAACATACCCTATTGCTAAGTTCATTTATTATTTTGGCTATTACAGGATTTTTACTGAAGTTTCCAGACAGTGTTTTTGGCAAAATGATGTATTCCTTAGGGTTAAATGAAGTTATCAGACAGTGGGTTCATAGGATTTCAGCCTTAGTGATGATTGGGCTATCGATTTATCATGTGGTGTATTTACTAATAACATCCAGAGGAAGGGATGTTCTTTGGGGCCTTTTCCCAAGGTATAGCGATCTTATTCAAATGAAAGATACCATGCTGTATTATATGCACTTAAGTAAAAAGCATCCTCAATATGACAACTATAACTATATCGAAAAAATGGAATATTGGGCCTTGATATGGGGAACTATTGTCATGGGAATTACCGGTTTGGTGCTTTGGTTTCCAACAGTTGTAGGAAATTGGGCTCCGGTATGGTTTATAAAAGTCAGTGAAATTGTACATTTCTACGAAGCCATTCTTGCAACCCTCGCTATCCTAATCTGGCATTGGTTCTTTGTTATTTTTCATCCAAAAGAATATCCATTGAGTTTTACGGCTATCAATGGCAAAATGACTTTACATCACTTTAAAGATGAGCATCGCCTAAAATACTACCATGTAATTCTTGAATTTTTAGAAATAGAAGAAGGCAAAAGAAAGCCAGCCAAAATGAGTAACTATACCAAGTTATTTATCAAAACAGTTGAAAAGCAGGGGGTCGTTTTTGCAGAATTCGTTCAGGAAGAAATGGAAAAAGACGCAAATTTAAAGGATTATATACAAGGGAAGCTGAATTAACATATTTGACCTTCCAGTCGGCCCAAGAGGTAGAAAGTTATTGGTTAATAGGTTATTAGTTAATATAACATGCTTAAATTGGTTAAAAAAGTGATATATTATTAGCACAATAAAATTTTCATGGAGGCTGTCTCAAAAGCTGTATTTTTTGTCATTGTGAATGAAGAGACCTGCCCCGAATCATCGGTAAACTAGTAGGGGCAGGTCGCTGAGCTATCTATTATATAAAAAGCACCAGTTTGGATAAACTAAACAAAAATCTACTTTCCACCTGCCCACTTTCGACCAAATAAACCTTTGCAATACCTCCTTATACTCCTTAGGGATAATTGTAAGCATTTCTTTTACTAATTTTGCGTCAAAATCTAGCTCATGAATACCAAACTCAGTGTAAACGTCAATAAAATAGCAACCTTGCGCAATGCGAGAGGGGGGAACCTCCCTAATGTGCTGCAAGTGGCCCTCGATTGTGAAAAATTCGGTGCTCAAGGCATCACTGTTCATCCCCGTCCGGATGAAAGACATATACGGTATTCGGATGTCAAAGAATTGAAAATGCATGTAACTACAGAATTCAATATCGAAGGGTATCCTTCCGAAAGTTTTATGGATTTGGTTTTAAACATTAAGCCCCATCAGGTTACTTTAGTCCCGGATCCGCCTGATGCCATAACTTCCAATTCCGGTTGGGATACTAAAAACAATCAGGATTTCTTAATTCCCATCATCAGAAAATTGCAGGAAAACGGCATTCGTACCTCAATCTTTGTGGATCCTGTGGTAGAAATGATTAATTATGCTTCCGATATAGGCACCGATAGAATTGAATTATATACCGAAGCCTATGCCAAAAACTTTCCGCTGAACAAAGAAAGCGCCATTGAAGATTATTTGCTGGCAGCCGAGGCCGCGGTAAGAGCAGGATTGGGTGTCAATGCGGGGCATGATCTCAATTTAGAAAACCTACATTACTTTGCACGCAATATTCCCGGCTTGCTGGAAGTTTCCATTGGTCATGCTTTGGTTTGCGATAGTTTGTATTTGGGACTCGAAAAAACCATACAACAATATTTGGCGCAACTGAACCCTTAATGCAACTATTTTATAGACAATTTGGCTCCGGAAACAAACACCTATTGATTCTTCATGGTTTGTTGGGCGTTTCGGACAATTGGGTGAGTTTTGCCAAAGACTTAAGTCCCCAATGGAATGTTCTTATTCCTGACCTAAGAAATCATGGCCAATCGCCTCATAGTGAATTTCATAATTATGAAGCTATGGGTGAGGATGTTATTGAACTACTGGATGATTTGAGAATAGAGGAAGTCTATATAATAGGACATTCCATGGGTGGAAAATTGGCCATGAAACTGGCGCTTTTAAATCCGGAGAGAATAAAAATGATCGTAGTGGTGGATGTAAGTCCACGTTCTTATAGCCATAGCAACGAACACCATATACTGATGGAGGCCATGCTGTCGCTCAACTTTGATACAATTTGCACTCGCCAAGAAGCCGAACATTGGCTTTCGGAAAAGATTCCCAATAAACGCATTTTGCTGTTTGTTACAAAGAATTTGTATTGGATAAGTCCCAAAAGATTGGCTTGGAGACTGAATCTTCCTGCCCTTCTTGATTGTCTCCCCAATATATATGAGGAAATATCTTACGGTTCCCCTTCTAAAATCCCGGCTTTGTTTATTAAAGGAGGAAATTCACCCTATGTTTCGGAATCGGACCTACCTTTAATTGAAAAGCTTTTTTCGAACTTCGAAGTTCATACCATTCCAAATGCCGGGCATTGGGTTCATGCCGATGCAAAAGAGGAACTTTTGAGGATGGTTACAGGGTTTTTAGAGTGACATGGTTACATTCTTCTAAATGAAAATGAGGATAATAACATCTTAACGTTTCAACTTTCTTATTTGACCTTGGTACAAATCAATTTATTGAAATAGTCGCTTTATTAGGTGCTGTAAAACAATTCTTTAACATCACCATTCTTAAGTGCAAGAATACAATGTGCCATGGCATCGTCGGAAGAATAAAAGCTACCAATGTCTACGACTCCTTCAATATCAAATAGTACATTTTTTATTATCCCATTTACCGGACTGAACCGAATCTCATATATTTTATGATCTTCAGTTAATACGTGAACTCTGCGGTTATAATAATTACTCTCAGTGCTGTAAAATCCTCCAATTCTTTTTATTCCGGGTATATTCGCTAATACAATTTGACCTAATCCTTTTTGTGGATGAAAAAATATTTCGGTTATTTCGCCATTAGCGGTTGCTACGATAACATGTCTGAATTTATCTTCCGGACTATAAAAGCAGCAGATATCAACAAGGTTGCTAAATTTACTTAATTGTGATTGGCCTTTCCCGTTTTGATTGTAAAATATTTCAATTATTTCACCACTTGAAGTAGCAACAATTGCGTGGCGAGTTTTATCATCAGAAGAATAAAATCCACATACTCTTTTGGCGTTTTGAATGTTCGCTAAATGTGTGATTCCAATTCCTGTTTTTGGAGAATAATAGATTTCAGAAATATTTCCATAAGCATCTGCCATAATAGAATGACGATAATTACTATCATCCGTGCTGAATGAACCCAAATCAACCAAGCCATCGCGTATAGTTAACAATGACTGCCCTTTGCCGGTTTCTGGGTTAAAAAATATTTCATTGATTTTGCCATCAATAGAACCTACAATTGCATGCCGAGTATTATCATCCTTAGAGAAAAAACCGTCACAGCAAATGATATTCTGTATATTCTCCAGTGGAGAGCATCCTTTATTTAAAATAAGTTCTCCAAGCACTATTTCCGGTATTATTACCCCTTCACAATTTGTGTAATAAGTTCCATCTATATCAATATCACAAGCTCCATAAGCTATTCTGCAAAAACCATTATCTCCCCATTCGTTACCCCATGAGTTTTTTATTAACCAATATTTTTCTATCTCGGAATATCCGATTATTAATACGCAATGACCACCCACCTTTGTAGCTATTGAAGAAGGCGAATAAATTCCATTACCTCTGAAAGCCCTAAATTCATCATAAACGGTAATGCCGGCTACTAATGGGCCTACATTAGATATGTATGATTTCCTTTCAGTAATATCATATATGTTTTCAAAATCGGAAATTTTAATTGAGTATTTATCATGATTAGGTAGTAATGTGCAGCTAGGGGGTGAATTCCATGAATCATTTCCTGGGAATGCACTATTGTATGCGAATTTGTTTTCAGTAACCGAACCCCTTCTTTTCATATCGGAAAGGGCACCTCCTTGCTCCCAACCACTACAATCGCTTGGATGGCTGCCACAGAAAGCAATATCCGATTCTGATAAATCCAGAAATACATCTTTTTCAATCAAAGCCATTGATTCTACTAAACCTGCAACTGCAAAAGAAACACAACTTCCGCAACCTCCCTGATCCTTAACCGGAGTTACATAATTTTTCCCCTTTTTATTTCGCCAATCCACTTCTTGTTCAAATTTATCACCGGGTGCCCATTTGTATAATTTGTTTTTCCAAAAAGGTCGTGGCTTTTTTATGGGCAATTCAAAGTTTCCATTCCAACCAAGCATTCGTTTAAATTGAGTGTTGGAAATGTTTGAAATTGAAGTTTCAGACGCACTCCATTTTGCTCCTTCTTTTTTAAGTTGTATATTTAATTTTTCAATATCTATCATGAATAAGGAATTTAAGATTTGCTTACTCTTTTTGGTTTTCAGCTCCCCCAATCGTTAATTTTTGGCAATAAGCTTCCTGAAATCGGTTTTGAGTTAAGGCGACATTCAAATTTTACATCTACCTCTTTATGAATTTCCGTACAAGCTTGTTTCCTGAAAAATCACTCATAACCATAAAATACATTCCTGATGGGAGGAATTCGATATTGATATCAATAGAACTTCCCGAATATGGGTGTAAAGTTAAGGGACGTACCGGGTCTCCAAATGCATTTATGATATCTATATATTGAATATTCCCTTCCCCGGCTCTTAATGAAATTTGATTCTCAGCGGGGTTTGGAAATAAAGAAACCGAGTTTCTATCGTTTTCTTCAACTGCGGCATTAGAGCATAGGGTTGTTAATTGACCCAAATGACCTGTAGTTAGCGATCCTGAATAGACATAAATATTTGTTGGAGATTCAATATATGCGGGAGTAGATATTATTGGAGAATATGTTGAGGTTACAAAAGAAGCATTGCTTTGATTGCATCCACTGTTTCCCTGGGCACTGGTTTTAGCAAAATATACATCATAGCTTCCCGCACCATAGGTACTGGTGTTTCCGGCGGCAATAAAACCACCATCCGTAGTTTCCTGGGCAAAGTAAAAACCGTAACTTGTAAATATCTTGGACCACAACAAATTACCCATGGAATCTGTTTTCAATAAACAAGCTCCACCTCCAAAACTTTGAGTAAGTCCGGAAATGATATACCCTTTATCAGAAGTAATAGCTACGGAATTTCCGTAATCAGCCTGTGGGCCTCCATACGTTTTTGTCCATAGGGTATCCCCATTACTATTGGTTTTGATAAGGAAAATATCGTATCCTCCTGAGCCTGCACTGTTTGTGAATCCGGTAAAAACAAAGCTTCCATTTGAAGTCTGTACCAGATTTCCTGCTTTTTCATCACCGGTTCCTCCATAGGTTTTGGCCCAAATTATATGCCCTAAAGCATTTAATTTAATAATGGATGCATCATAGCTACCGCCGGCCCCAAAACTTAAGGTATTTCCGAGCACTGCGTAATTCGAATCCAAAGTCTGTATGGCACAATCACCATAATCATAAGAAGTTCCCCCAATCACATTGGTGAAAAGGGTATCGCCTACAGAGTTCGTCTTAATAATATACATATCTTGACCTCCAGCCCCAAAACTCATTGCATGACCCGTTAATATATACCCTCCATCGGATGTTTGACGAACTGATGAAAACTCATCCCAATTATTTCCTGAATAATACTTACTCCATTGTATTCCACCCGACGAATTTATTTTCACCAAGAGCGGGCTGTGATCACTCACTGAGATGCTTTGTACACCGGCAGCAATATAACCACCATCACTCGTCTGCTGCACTGAGTAAAGGTTTGCATAATTGTTGGCACCCACCGTTAAGGTCCATTCTATATTTCCAATGGAATTTAATTTAACAAGGTATCCTTGAATAAACCCATCTGAATATTCACCCCTTTGCCCTACGAGAATATAGCCCCCATCGCTTGTTTGTTGAATACTCGATCCTGATTCATAAAATGTTGTTCCTATGGTTTTTTGAAAAGTTATTTGTGCTTGAATAGAAATACTTATCAAAGCAATAACAAAAAATAGAATAATTTTTTTCATGATGCTTAAAATTTAAATTAATGATTTTAAATAACATGTCAAAATTATTGCTTCTTTAGTACAGCTACAATGACATAAAAAGGTTGATTTATGGATGAATTTTTAGTTTTTACTAACCCATTTATGTTATCTTGAAAGATCTAATACGCAGAGATAAAATATTCAAAATCGCATTACTGTTGGAAGTCTTTCTATAATCCTCTTTGCCACTCGGCTCTCAATCCTGCATTCTGAGGATGGGCAATGGCTTGGTCTAGGGCCTCTATAAAAGTTGCTTTATCCTTGGAAAGTATGCCGCTGAGTATCAAATAATTGCTGGCATGATTGCTTCTGAAGATGCTTGCTTCCAGTTCGGTATGTTCGATAAAAACCTGCATTTCTATTAATAAATCCATTATGGTCATAGGAATGTAGGATCCGGTAAACCTGTTTTGGTATCTTTCTACCCCGTAAGGAAAACTGAGCACCAAAATGGAGGTATATTCCGGTTGAATGGCATTTAATACCTTTGCTGAATGAATGGCATGTTGATGGCTGTATTGCTTTCCGCCCACACCATTCAAAATGATAGCCGATATTTTCATCCCGGCTGCTTTTGCTTTTAATAAACCATCTACTGTGGATTCCGAAGTTTCCCCTTTATTAATCAATTTAAGAACTTCATCATCTCCTGATTCGATACCCACATAGAGTAAGGTAAGTCCTGCGGTTTTGAGCATGATGAGCTCTTCTGTGGTCTTTGCTAAGATATCTCGTGGCAAAGCATAAGTAGAAACTCTTCGGACTTTAGGAAGGTGTTTTTTGATGGCCTTTAAAATAAACAGCAAGCGATGGGTAGATAATGCCATGGGGTTCCCATCGGCAAGAAAGACTTTCCTTACTCCGGGATCGAATGCAGCTATGGCTTCAATCTCCCTAATGACATCTTCCTCCTTTTTAACCTGAAAGGCTTTGGTTTGATACATTTCACAAAAAGCACAATGATTCCAAGTGCAGCCAAAGGTAACTTGAAGTATCAATGAGTCGGCTTCGCTTGGAGGACGAAATAAGGGCTCTTGGTATTGGAGGGGAAAGGAATGGTAAAACATAATTCAAATCTATATTTTCAGTGGAAAGCAATGATTAAATCATTGAAAAGCTCCGCTGGTTTATCATTTATTTTTACATTAAGACGGTTTCTAGGAAAGAAAAAAGCGGACTTGTATATTACAAACCCGCTTTTTAAATTGTGATCTAAACTTACAATCCGAAACTAATGGATTGAATATATTGATAAATTGCGCTATAAAATCCGATAATAAAAATACCGAGGACACAAATAACCAAGGCTACTTTTGCAGGAACATCGCTTTTAAAATGCGCTATCGGAGTTTCACTTTTATTGATAAACATGGCTTTTACTACCAATAAATAATAATATAAGGATATGGTAGCATTTAATACGGCGATAAATACCAACCAATAATATCCGGATTGAGCGGCTGCGGTAAACAAGAAAAACTTACCAAAGAAACCGGCTGCAGGGGGAATCCCGGCCAAGGAAAATAATGACAGCATCATTACCAAACTCAACTTTGGATTGGTGGCATATAAGCCGTTATAATCATCCATTCTTTCTTTTTGGGTTTTGTAGTATATCACAGAAACCACACCAAATGCACCAAGATTAGAGAAAATGTAAATGAAAATAAAGTAGATAACGGAAGTCATCCCGATTTCGTTGGCCCCAATGATACCCAATAAAATAAAACCGGCTTGGGCAATAGATGAAAAGGCCAAGAAACGTTTCATGTTTTGTTGGCGAATGGCGAATAAGTTACCCACGGTCATGGTTAACACCGAAATAACGTACATAAGGGGTTTCCAAATCAAGACAATAGAATTGAAAACGGTGTACAAAACGATAATTAAAATAAAGGCAGATGCTCCTTTGGAAATTACAGATAAATAAGAAGTTACATTAATCGGAGCGCCTTCGTAAACATCGGCTGTCCATAAATGGAAGGGAACTAATGAAAGTTTAAATGCCATACCGGAGAAGAAGAAAAGGAAAGCCAGTATTTGAAGGGGAGAAGTGCTATAATTTGATGCCACAGTTTCGAAGTAGGTAGATCCTGTGCTTCCATAAATAAATGCTATGCCTAATAAAAGCACCGCAGAGGACATGGCTGCAGAAAGTATTAACTTGATACCTGATTCGGCAGAAGTGTTGCGATATCGATCGTAAGCAGCTAAAGCAGCCATAGGAATGGTTGCCAGTTCTAACCCAAGGTATAACATCAAGAAACTTCCTGATGAAACCATAAACTGCATACCGATCAAGGTTGAAAAAATAAGTAAGTAAAACTCACTGACTTTGATTTTATTTTCTGCTGATTTAAGCCAAGTTACTGATTGCAATAGCACAACAAAAACACCCAAATTCAGAATGTTCTTCATGGTCCATTGTAAACTTGTGGTTTTATACATATTTCCAAACAAATTACCGGCTTCACTCGGGAAAAACCCAATAATGACATTGATAGCAAATAAAATGGTTGCAAAAGAAATGATTTTATGTTTTTTATCGTCTTTAATGGAAAGGTCGGCAATGAGTACCAGTAAGGTAACAATTGTCAGCACCATTTCGTGTCGCATGATCAAAAAGCTTTCTAAGTTCATATATGCTGGTTTATATTGTAGTATTTATAAATTAATATTTGAATTAGGGCATTAACATGCCGAGTTTATCAATAATGGGTTGCAAACTGTCGCCTATCATATTCGATAACCAAAGGGGTGCAATACCGATAGCGGCAATAGCAAGCACTAAGGTAATGGTAGAAAATCTTTCGTACCATTTGGCATCTTCCAAATGCTCGAAATGGGGATCCTTAATAGGTCCAAAAAGCAAGGTTCCAACCACTCTAAGGATATATACAGCGGTAATTACGATGGATGAAACAGCGACTATGGTTACCACTCTGTGGAATACATCTACATTTTGGAATGAACCCACAAAAATGGTCATTTCAGCAACAAATCCGCTTAATCCGGGTAAGCCTAAGGAAGCTAAACCGGCAATAACATAAACCACTCCTAAGAATGGAATAACTTTCATCAAGCCACCCATTTCATGAATCATACGGGTATGGGTTCGTCCATAGATCATTCCAATTAAGGCAAAGAAAAGGGCTGTCATCAATCCGTGGGAAATCATTTGGAGGATGGCGCCATCCATAGCGGTTTTATTCATCATCAATACAGCAAACAATACTAAGCCGCAGTGGCTCACTGAAGAATATGCATTGATGTATTTCAAATCTTTTTGAACAATGGCACCAAAAGCACCATATACAACGCTGATTGAGGTAAGAATAATAAATATCCAAGAAAGTTCATGTGCTGCCTCAGGCATTAAGAATATGGCGACTCTAAAGGCACCATAACCTCCCAGTTTCATCAACACACCGGCATGTAACATCGACACTGCGGTAGGTGCTGAAGCGTGACCATCAGGCGACCAAGTATGGAAGGGAAACAAAGCACCTAAAATTCCGAACCCCACAAAAGTCATTGGGAAAAACATCCTTTGAGCTTCAATAGGAATATGTACTTTGGCGATTTCCAAGAGGTTGAATGTTAAAGGACCACCACCGGGTGCAGAATTGGTATAAATTCCCAATAACCCTACTAACAATAAAGCAGATCCACCCATCAACATCAGGGTAAGTTTCATAGCTGCATACTCTTTTGGACCGCTTCCCCAAATGCCTATGAGCAAATACATGGGTATTACTGCGATTTCATAAAATAAGAACATGGTGAAAATATCCAGCGAAATAAAGAAACCAAATACACCTGTTGCGAGTAATATTAAGGAAATAAAGAATTCTTTGGGAAGAAAATCTACCTTCCAAGAGGCAAATACTCCTGCAAATACAACCACAGCTGTAAGGGCAATCATGGCTACAGAAATTCCATCCACCCCAACTGCGTAATGAATATTAAGCGGTGCATACCAAAGATAATCCTTCATAAAAAGCATCTCAGCTGTATTTCCAGCACTTCTTTCGGTTAAATAGGCAAAAACCAAATAGGCAGCCAACAGTAATTGCATCCCCATCCCTATAGCCGAAACCACTCGGGTGTGCATTGGGTTTTTTGAAAAAACGATACCTAATACGGTGATAACCGGAATAATAACGAAAAATGATAGTATATCCATCTCTTATTTAGTTGAAAATAAATAAATAAAAAGTATTCCTAATAAAATTGCACCTGAAATAAATACAAATGCATATTGTTGAACCTGACCTGATTGGAATTTCCTAATCTTGAAAGAAACCTTATTCGTAATCCAGGCAATACCATCCATGGAACCATCAATAATATGACGGTCGAACCAAGCAATGGGGCGAGAAATATAATTGAAAATGATTTTTTTGGTAACAAAAAGATATATTTCGTCGAAATAGAATTTATTGAAAGCTCCCACATAAAGAAGTTTCAAACCAGAAGCCATTTTATCGGGTAAGTTAGATTCTTTTTTATACATTACAAAGGCTACCAATATACCAATTAAGCCAACAACTATGGAAGGGATGGCAACGTGCACCCAGTCGATAGCGGATTCAAAAGGCATAGCGTCGGAAGAAACAAATTCGCCAAAAGGTATATAACCGGCAAAAATTGAAGCGATGGCCAAGAAAACTAAAGGAATGGTCATGGTTAATGGAGCTTCATGAGGTTTGTGATGATAATGCGGTTCTTTGTTCCAAAATACTCTGAAATATAGACGGAACATATAGAAAGCGGTTAAACCGGCAACAAAAAGCTGAACGACAAAAATGAGTTTATTATGTTCGAAAGCGGCACTTAAAATTTCATCTTTACTAAAGAAAGCAGACAAAAATGGAATACCTGCAATGGTTAAACAGGCAATTAAAAAAGTTATATGCGTAATGGGTAAATATTTTCTCAACCCGCCCATTTCGTTCATTACATTGCTGTGAACAGCATGAATAATGGAACCTGCGCCTAAGAAAAGAAGCGCTTTAAACATAGCGTGAGTAAATAAATGGAACATGGAAGCCATATAACCCAAACCGGCTTCACCACCATATTGAGAAACTCCCAAGCCTACCATCATATAGCCAATTTGCGACATGGTTGAATAGGCCAATACCCGCTTGATATCCAATTGAGTACAAGCAATAACAGCCGCAAACAAGGATGAAAAAGAGCCCACATAGGCCACTACCGTAAGTCCATCCGGAGCCGAAAGTGCATACACAGGAAATAAACGAGCAACCAAATATACACCGGCAACAACCATGGTAGCAGCATGAATCAAAGCTGAAACAGGGGTGGGGCCTTCCATGGCATCGGGTAACCATATATGTAGTGGGAACATGGCCGATTTTCCTGCACCGCCCATAAAAACAAAGATTAACGACCAAGTCATGGTAGATAAGCCTAAGAAAGCAATCCCTCCGCCGGTTGCCATGGCAGCACCTCCAACTGTGGTTAGGCTGATAAAATCAAAGGTTCCTGTATTAAATGACAAGATTAAGATCCCGATCAAAAAGCCTAAGTCGGCAAAACGGGTAACAATGAAAGCTTTTTTTGAAGCCGCAACGGCAGATGGTTTTTGGTAGTAAAATCCGATTAATAAGAAGGAAGATACCCCAACCAATTCCCAGAAAATGTACATCTGGAAAATATTGGTTGCCAAAACCAATCCCAGCATTGAAAAGCTAAATAAAGAAAGGAAGGCAAAAAAGCGAGCAAAGCCCTTTTCGCCCTTCATATAACCCAAACTATAAATATGTACCATCAAGGAAATGGTAGTAATTACGATGAGCATCATTACCGAAATGGGGTCGAGAAGCACACCCATATCAATATGAAGTTTATCGGTAAGTTGTAACCAAGTGGTATTAACTGCCAATATTTTCTGATAGGCTCCATTTATTTTTTCAGTGGTAAAGAAATACTGATAAGCAGTAATGTAGGATAATATGGCAGCAACGGATAATCCGGTAGTACCGATAAGACCTGAAACCATGGGTTTCAATTTATGCCCAAATAAACCAATAAAAAGAAAAACAAATATTGGAATTAATGGGATGAATACTGTAAAACAAAAATTTGTCATGATTATAAGTGTGAATTATAAATTAGTACTTCATTTCGTCAGTTTTTTCCACATCAATTGACTGGAATCTCCTGTAAATATTGATAATAATAGCGATGGCAACAGCAGCTTCAGCAGCGGCAACAGCAATTACGAAAAGAGCAAAGAAGTGTCCTTCCAATTGGCTTGGGAATAAATATCGATTAAAAACTAAAAAGAAGATATTTACAGCATTGAGCATCAATTCAACCGACATCAGCATGGTGATGAGGTTTTTTCGGGTAATAAATCCATAGACTCCTGCAAAAAACATTAAAGTAGCAGTGACTAAAAAATATTCTATAGGTATTCCTGTATTCATCGGTTAATGGGTTTTAATTTTTTTAGCGACAACGATAGCGGCAATCATGGCAGCTAGCAATAACACAGAGATTAATTCGAAAGGCAGCGCATAGCCTTGTTCTCCCCAACTGATTAAACTATTACCAATTTGATTCATATCCACCACTTTAGGAGTGTCGGTACTGGCAACAAAGGTATTGTTTAACAAAGTTGTAGTCACCAGCACGGCACCTAAAATAGATGCAATTGCGGCATAGGCTTTTTTCAATAAAGCAGGCGATTCAAACTTTTCATCAATATGGCTTGTGAGTAAAACGGAGAAGATAATTAAGACCACAATACCCCCTGCGTAAAGGGTTAGTTGTACTGCGGCAAGAAATTGATAATTCAACATAAAATACAAGCCGGAGGTGGAAATAAGCACGAAAAGTAAAAATGTAGCGGCTCTCAAAATCCTCCTACTGGTGACGGTCAACACTGAAAAGATGACGATCATCGCGGAGAAAAGGATAAACATAATTTGATTTCCTGTCATAATAAAGTTCCTTTTTCTGTTAAATTGTTGGTGTGGTTTCTTTCACTTCTTTCACTTTTTCTTTCAAAGTTGAGCCCGGTTTATTCAGGGTTTTAATCAATTTATCTTGATTAAACACTGCATGCTCAAAACCTTGACCCCAAGTAATGGCATCTTGAGGGCAAACTTTAATACAAAGTCCGCAAAAGGTGCACATATTGAGTTTATAGATATAAGTATCAAGCGTTTTTTTGGTTTTGCCTTCGCCAACTTCAACTTGTTTGGTGTTCACAATAATACTTCCGTTGGGGCAATTGATTTCACAAATACTACAAGCGGTACACTTATGTTGATTGTTTTCATCGTGAGGCATGATAACCTCCCCTTTGAATTGGTCGAACATTTTTAGGGTCTTCCTGTTTTCAGGATACTGCTGTGTAACAATTTGACGGGGATGCACAAAGTAGTAGCCGGTAACTTTCATTCCCGTCCACAAGGTTTTGATGCCTCCGAACAATTCTTTTAAGTAATTTATAATAGAATTCATATTCTTTAATCGCAATTAATTTTTTTTGATTTAGAAATGCCAGCCCATCAACACAATAAGTGCCATAAGGATAATATTGAACAAGTTAATCGGCAATAAATACTTCCATTCGAGTTTTAATAATTGGTCGATTCTTAAACGCGGGAAGGTCCATTTGAACCACATCATGATAAAGATGATAACCAAGGTTTTCCCCATATACCAGAAGAAAGGAGGAATAAAATCCATTACATGATTAAAAGCGTCCAACCCTCCAATATGTAAAGGCATCCAACCACCCCAGAAAATGGTAGCAGCAATGGAAGCTACAATAAACATGTTCATGTATTCAGCAAGGAAAAAGAATGCGAATTTTATTCCGGAATATTCAGTATGAAAACCTGCTGTTAATTCTGATTCTGCTTCAGCCAAATCGAAAGGACCTCTGTTGGTTTCCGCAGTACTGGCAATGATGAATATCAAGAATGCAATAAATGCAGGAACGTGACCTGTGAAGATAAACCAACCGTTTCTTTGCGCTTCTACAATGGTTGAAAGTTGCATACTTCCGGCAAAAATCACCATGGTTACCATGGATAAACCCACAGAAAGTTCATAACTTACAATTTGAGCTCCACTTCTCATGGCTCCAATCAAAGAGTATTTATTGTTACTGGACCAGCCTGCCAACAAAATGCCGATGACACCTAAGGAAGATACTGCCATAACATAAAAAACGCCTATGTTAAAGTCTATGGCATGTAATCCCAACCCAAAAGGGATGGCTGCAATGGCCATAAATGAAGCAATGATTACAATAAAAGGAGCCAAATTGAACAAAAACTGATCGGCTCGTCTAATGTGAATGATTTCTTTCATCAGCAACTTGATAAAGTCGGCGATGGTTTGGAAAATCCCATAAGGGCCTACACGGTTGGGGCCCACTCGATTCTGAATAAATGCACATACTTTTCTTTCGGCATACACTAGAAATAAACCAATGACAGCATAAAAAAGTAAAAAAACCAGTCCGATAATGACCATTTCGGTTATCATGGCCCAGAAAGGAGGTAAACTTTCGTATAGCGCCTTGTCTATCGTCTGATTAAAAGAAGTTAAATCATAAATATTAAATGCCATTTTCTCTTTTTTTGTTAATTATACACTTAAAAGTTGAAAAATTATCTATCAATATCAGGAATTACTAAATCCAATGAACCCCCAATAGCCACTAAGTCAGCGATTTTAAAACCGGCAGCCAATTTATTGATAGCCGATAAGTTGCTGAAATTGGGTGAGCGGAACTTAGCGCGGTACGGATATTTTTCTCCGGTACTCATGATGTAAACGCCAAATTCACCACGACAAGCTTCCACCCTTTGGTAGTATTCTCCTTCGGGGAGTTTAATTACCGGTTTCATTTTAGCGCAATAATCTCCTTCGGGAATGTTGTCAATTAATTGCTCAAGGATTTTCAGCGATTCCCACATTTCATCAATTCTTGCTTTATAGCGATGGAAAGAATCTCCCTCGGTATAGAGGATTTCTTTAAAGTCCACTTTGTCATAAGCACTATAGGGATGATGTTTTCTGACATCACAAGCAAATCCTGAAGCTCTGCCGGAAGGGCCGGTGACGCCATAAGAAATGGCATCCTCTAAAGAAATAAATCCGATGTTACGGGTTCTTTCTTGAAGAATCACATTCCCACTCAGAAGTTCATCATATTCAGGTAATTTTTTTCTAAAGTAGGGGATAAACTCCTTCACTTTTTTAATAAAGTTAGGGTGAATATCATTCATCAAACCTCCCGGACAGTTGAAACTTTGTAATAATCGTGCTCCGGTGGTTTCTTCAAAAATATCTAAAATTTTCTCTCTATCGCGAAGGCCGTAGAAATAGGTTGTTAAAGCCCCCATATCCATACCAAAAGCACACCACCATAATTCGTGAGATGCCAATCTTGATAATTCGCTTAAAATGGTGCGGATGTATTTAACTCGTTCTGGAACTTCAATTTGAAGAGCGTTTTCTACCAAAAGGCAAACGGCTTCATTATTGATATGTGCCGATAAATAATCCATACGGTCGGTTAAGTGAATAATTTGCTGATAAGTCAGCTTTTCACACATTTTTTCAATTCCGCGATGGATGTATCCACAGTGGGGTTCGATATGCTCTACAGTTTCTCCTTTGAGGGATATTTTCAATCGCAATACACCATGAGTGGATGGGTGCTGAGGCCCCATATTCACAATATATTCTTCGTCTTGAATGCTGTCGTTGATAACTAAAAGATCTTCCATAATTGCTTACCTTGAAACTATATTATTGTCCGTATAATCTTTACGTAAAGGATAACCAACCCAATCTTCTTCATTCAGAAACATTCTCCTCATGTCGGGATGGTTTTTAAAATTAATGCCTACCAAATCGAAAACTTCGCGTTCATGGAAATTGGCCGTTTCCCAAATATCACAAACGGTATCTACCTCTGCATTTTCCCTGTTTTTGGTATTCACTTTAAGTACCACAGCGTGCCCATGTCGGGTAGATTCCAAATGGTACACTACAGAACAACAATCGGCTAAATCATTGCCGGTAAGGCAGAAAAGGTAGTCGAAAGACAAGTCTTGGTTGTTTTTTAGTGTCAATGCTGTTTGATGCAAATTTTCGGGAGTAGCAATTATGGTCAAGTATTGTATTCCATCGACAATATTCAAATTTGAATCTATCGAAAGAAGTTTTTCTTTTAATTGTGCGTTATTCATTTCAGTACTATATAGAATTGAAAACTATTTAATTTCAGCTTCTGCAAAAGTATCGGGTTGTTTGCGAGGATTGCGCATGCTCTCCGTTTGAATTTTGCGCTGTAATTGCATTACCCCATATAACAATGCTTCCGGTCTTGGTGGGCATCCGGGAACGTAAACATCTACCGGAATAATTTTTTCCACTCCTTTAATTACATGGTAAGAATTATAATAAAAAGGTCCCCCGGAAATAGCGCAAGCACCCATTGCAATAACATATTTAGGTTCAGGCATTTGATCCCATAACCTTTTGAGTACAGGAGCCATTTTATTAACAATGGTTCCTGCCACAACAATCACATCAGCTTGGCGTGGACTGGCACGATAAACTTCAATACCAAATCTGGCGAAATCATGTCGTGAAGCTCCGGCTGCCATCATTTCGATTCCGCAACAAGCCGTTGCGAAAGTGAGTGGCCAAACGGAATTGGAACGACCCCAGTTAACAATAGCGTCTACGGTAGTTAAAAAAACATTACCACCGGTTTGTTTGAAAAGTTCCAACGTTTCATTATCGTTGAAATCTTCATATTTCATTGATTTTATTCCCATATCAAAGCATGTTTTTTCCAAGCATATAACAAGCCTAAGCCTAGAATTAAGAAGAAAATTAAAATTTCAATAAACCCTGCCCAACCAACTGATTTCATAATTACAGCCCAAGGAAACAGAAAAACGGTTTCCACATCGAAAACGAGGAAAAGGATGGCAAATAGGTAGTATCCAACGTTAAATTGCAGCCAAGTTTTTCCCTGGGTTGGAATTCCACACTCGTAAGGCTCGGATTTTTGTGGGTTAGTTGAATGTGGGGGCACCAGTGTTGAGAAAATCAAGGCACCACCAACTAAAACCACCGCAACAATAAAAAACAGAATTAAACTTTCACTGTTCATACGATTTAAGAAAATATGTGATTTAAAATTTTTTGCAATGTTAAAAAAAAAAATCAAATATTAATATAATTAAAGTAAAAAATAATTGTGGATTTAAAATATTGGATTAATTTTACTCACCTAATCTTTTACTTAAAACTATGGCAAATTTAACCACTCATTATTTAGGATTGGAATTAAAAAATCCTATCGTTGTAAGCAGTTGTGAACTTACTAACTCTGTTGAACACATTCAGCAAATGGAAAAAGCCGGAGCCGGTGCTGTTGTGTTGAAATCTATTTTCGAGGAACAAATTATATTCGAGACCGACCGGTTTATAGATAGCGCAGATGCTTCTTTGAGCGGTATGAAAAAAGGGCTGCAAGATATTCTTAATAACCGAGAATATGATTATATTGAAGCTATGGAATATATGACCAATTTCGCAAAGGAACATACTTTAAAAGAGTATCTTGATTTCATAGAACTTTTGAAAAAGAGTGTTAAAATTCCAATTATTGCCAGTATCAACTGCGTTTCAGCTTATGATTGGAGTTTCTTTGCAAAAAGGATACAACAAGCCGGAGCTGATGCTATTGAGTTGAATATTTTTATTTTACCATCTGATGTCACCAAGGTTTCAGCCGATTATGATGAGATGTATAAGAAAATCATTGCCGATGTTAAGAAGTTTGTCAGCATTCCTATAGCTTTGAAACTTAGCTATTATTCTTCCAGTTTGGTGAATAAATTCATCGGGCTTTCGCAAACCGGAATAGCCGGCTTGGTTTTGTTTAATAAACCCTATAATCCTGATATTGACATCGAAAAGGTAGAAATTTCTAACGGAAAAATCCTCAGTTCCGAACATGATTACCTTCGTTCTTTGCGTTGGACAGCCATTCTTTCGGGTCGAGTAGATTGTGATCTTGCTGCTTCTACCGGGGTGCATAATTATGAAACTGTTGTCAAATTGCTGCTGGCGGGTTCCAATGCTGTACAAATTGCATCCGTTTTATATGAAAAAGGAATTGATGAGATTACCCACATGCTAAATGGGTTAAACCAGTGGATGGATGCACATCAATATAAAACCATTAGTGAATTTAGGGGAAAATTATCTCAAATCAACATTGAAAATCCTGCTGTTTTGGAAAGAGTTCAGTTTATGAAATCTTATGCGGGAATCTCTTAAGCATTGGTGAATCCTGATCTTTCCCAAAATATATTTTCTTAAAACTCAAAGGGAAATAGGCATAAACAAAGCCAATAACTTTGGTCTAAGCTGAATTATATTTTATACTTGGATAATATCATAATCCAATAGATGTTACTTTTGTAAAATATTTTTTCGCTTATGAAGACAAAACAAGAAATCGTTGATAATTGGTTACCACGTTATACAGGTACTTCTTTAGACGAATTTGGAGAATATATTATTTTAACCAATTTTCAAAAGTATTTGGAGCTGTTTGCTGAAGAATACAAAGTGGAAATCAAGGGTTTGGGGCGTTCAATGCCATCCGCTACGGCTGAAAATATTACCATGATTAATTTTGGAATGGGTAGCCCAAATGCAGCTACCATCATGGATTTACTCAGTGCCATTTCGCCAAAAGCCTGTCTTTTTTTAGGCAAATGCGGCGGCTTAAAGAAGAAAAACAAACTTGGCGATTTGATTTTACCTATTGCCGCTATACGAGGAGAAGGGACCTCAAACGATTATTTACCTCAAGTGGTGCCGGCTCTACCAGCATTTAACTTGCAAAAAGCCATTTCCACGACCATTCGCGATTTCGGATTAGACTATTGGACCGGCACGGTGTTTACTACCAACCGAAGGGTGTGGGAATATGATGAAGACTTTAAAAATTACCTTCGAAAAACCCGTAGCATGGCCATAGATATGGAAACAGCTACGATTTTTATTGTTGGCTTTGCGAATCATATACCTACGGGAGCCATTTTACTGGTTTCGGATCAGCCCATGATTTCGGAAGGGGTTAAAACGGAGGTGTTAGATAAAAAGGTGACCGAAGAATTTGTCTCCACTCACCTAAAAGTGGGTATAAGTTCTTTACGTCAATTGATGGAAAATGGACTGACTGTGAAGCATTTGTATTTTGATTATAACCAAGCTGAAGATTAAGTGGCGAGTCAATTTCAACAAATTTCTCTTGAAATAAAAAACAAAATCTATCACCCGGTGTACTTTCTATCGGGTGAAGAAACTTTTTATATTGATCAACTTTCCGACCTATTGGAAGAATCCGTTTTGAATGAAATGGAGCGTGAATTCGATTTGACGATTGTGTACGGGCGGGATGTGAATGTGGACGAAATAGTGATGGCAGCCAAAAGTTTTCCAATGATGGCACCACAAAAGGTGATGATAGTTAAAGAAGCACAAGCTGTAGATAAAATTGAAGGCTTGGATCCCTATCTTAACCATCCATCGCCCAATACAATATTGGTGATTTGTTATAAGTACAAAAAAATTGACGGAAGAACTGCTTTTGCGAAAAATCTTAAGAAAAAAGCGGTCTTTTTCGAATCGCCGAAACTTTATGAAAATCAAGTCCCCGGCTGGATAAATGAATGGTGCAATCTCCAAGGACATAAAATTAGTACCAAATCATGCATCATGCTTACTGAGTTTTTAGGGAGCGATTTATCTAAAATTGCCAATGAACTTCATAAACTATTTATCAACGTTGATAAGTCAAAAGAAATTACACCGGAATTAATCGAATACTATATTGGCATCAGCAAAGATTACAATGTTTTTGAACTTCAAAAAACCTTAGGCAAAAAAGATGAATTGGGTACCTATAAAATTTTGTCTTATTTCATATCGAATCAGAAAGACAATCCTTTGGTAAAAGTAATTCCTTCTATTTTTCCATTTTTTCAAAAATTACTGATTTTCAAACAAATACCAGCTTCCAGTGACAAAAACAGCATTGCATCCGCTTTAGGGGTGAATCCTTACTTCCTTTCTGATTATCAAACTGCCGGTAAAAATTATAGCTTGAACAAACTAATTCAAATTATTGGAATTTTAAGAGAATATGATTTAAAATGCAAAGGGGTTGATAGCTCTCAAGTGGGTGATGGGGAGTTAATGAAAGAAATGTTTTATAAGATTTTGCATTGATATTTTTCGTTAAGCCTTCTTGATATCAATGTTTTAGCAATCTTTTCATCTATCAATCTTTGGTCGAAAGTTTCGCCAAACTCCATTTCAATGTTCCACCTATTTTGCTGTGCTTTGTTCAAGGCCATTGAGATTTCGTATAATGAAAAGTTTTCATTGCTATCGAACATATAAGTTCCCCCGGGTTTCAACATTAAATTTTCTATACAACTTACAGTATCATCTATGAATGAGCATGCCGGTTTCCAGTATATGTTTGCTTTAACTTTTCCGTATTGGCGTTGATTATCTTCAAAATATGCCAACATGTTATTGCCTTCAAAGTTATTTCCAATTTGCCAACCCAACCTTAAAATATGGGCATTAGGGTTCATGGCAAGGGTGCTTTCTTCGGCCAGACGTTTATGGTAAGCATATTCTCCATCCTGAGGGCCTGCGTCAGGAATGGAATTGCAATCAAACGGTCCTTGTTTTCGATTTGAAAAAACCAGTGCCGAACTGCAAAACAAAAAGCCTATATTTAATTGGTTAGTAGTCTGTGCAATTTCTTGAGTCCAGATCGGAAGAGCACACGTCTGAACTCCAGTCACCTGAAGCTATATCGTAT
>CAZJBB010000032.1:0-22034 GCA_964543995.1 uncultured Bacteroidales bacterium | reverse complement strand
AGATAGCTTCAGGTGACTGGAGTTCAGACGTGTGCTCTTCCGATCTCATCCTCTAACATTATCAATAATAAGCAAAATTTTGATGGTGTTTTAAAAGGAAATTATCCGGACGGCAGTATGGCTTTATTTAACAATAAATTCTATGGCACCACCGTTGAAGGAGGGCTCTATAATTCCGGAGTATTATTTGAATGGAGTCCAGGGACAAATCTTTTTACGAAAAAACTTGATTTTAAAGACACCTTAACAGGTAAAGGTCCCACAGGTTCATTGACCTTAATCGGAAATGCTTTTTATGGAATGACCACTTTAGGTGGGGATTACGGTTTAGGCACCCTTTATAAATGGAATCCTATGACAAATACTATAACTAAAATCATTGATTTTAACGGGAATAATGGGGCCAACCCTCAATACACACAACTTATTGAAACCTTTTTCAACGGAGCTCCGACACTGGTTTATAGTCCTGACACCCTGCATGTCTGTCAGGGTTCCAATTCTTTTGCAACTTTTACCATCTCCGATATAAATTTCGATTCCCTTAGTTTTAATTTAAGTTCTTCAAATCAAACCTTAATAAATAACAGCAGCCTATCGGTTAGTTCTCTCGGAAACAACAACTACCGTATGGATTTTTCGAACAATCCCAATTTTTCAGGTGCATCGACTATTTCTGTCACGGTTAGTGATGGTTATAATGGAACATCGTCCTTTAGTTTCGTGATAAATGTTCATCCTAAGCCTTCTGTAAGTATTTCTTCTAGTGCAACCGAAATTTGTGAAGGTGATTCCATAATTTTAATGGGAACAGGCGCATCGTCATACTCTTGGAACAACAACATCTCAAACAATATTGCTTTTTATCCTTCTCAAAGTGATACTTTTAAAGTTATTGGAACCAATACTTTTGGATGCTCAAACACCGCCCAAGTATTTATTCTTGTTCACCCTTTACCAGGGACTTCAGCATCCATAAGCGGACTCAATATAGTATGTCAAGGACAAAACTCCATCTTATACTCTATTCCCCCCATTGCAAATGCTGCTTCTTATATTTGGACATATCCATCGGGAATAACAGGTTCAAGTGCGTCAGATAGCATTTTTTTGAATTTCAGCAATGATGCTTTTTCCGGGGATATTAGCGTAAGAGGACATAATAGTTGTGGGAATGGAGTTGGTAAAACTTTAAATGTTACAATTAATCCTCTTCCCAATACACCTTTAATTGGGACCATAATACAACCCAATTGTACTTCTTCCATTGGGAGTGTATTTTTACATGGACTGCCACCAATTGGAAACTGGAAAATATGCGAATATCCTAGTAATGATACAATTATAGGTAGTGGAACCTCTTATTTGTTGACCAACATAAATCCGGGAAATTACTATTACACCGTAATGAACAACACAACATGTGTTTCTTTAAATTCTGACACCGTTGTTATCCACAATCAACCACCCACGCCTACCACACCTGTAATAAATAACATCATTCAACCCACATGTACTTCAGCTATAGGAAGTTTCAATATAAGTGGATTACCAATTACCGGGAATTGGACCCTAAACCCGGGGAATATTTCAGGAACCGGAGCAAACACAAGTATAAATGGACTGACTTCCGGCAATTATTCCTATACAGTAACGAATGAATTTGGATGTATATCTTTATTATCAAACAATGTAACAATAAATAGTCAACCACCAACACCAATAGTTTCAAATCAAAGTATTTCAATTTTAACGGGTTCTAATTTCATTTGTTCACCACAAGGAGTTCCCCCTGGTACCACCTACAGTTGGCCAAATCCGAGTTTATCAGGGGGAATTACAGGTTATTCTTCCGGAATTAACCAAGACTCTATCACCGGAAATCTTTCCTTATTAGCCGGAAATGGAACAGCAACTTACACCATTACCCCTACTTCAGGAAACTGTGTTGGGCAAAATTTTACATTAATTGTAACCGTATCTTCTAATTGCACACCTGTATCCATTGTAAATCAACCTACTAACACTCAAATGTGCGTAAATGGAACGAATGCAATCATGAGTATTGTTCCAATCGGGACATCACCTTTTAACTACCAATGGCAATTGTTTTATGGGGGCAATTGGGTAAACATACAAAATGGAACTCCAGCTGGAGCTGTATATTTAAATTCCAATTCTGCATCATTAAGCATTTCAGGAATTTCAATATCGGGTACATATTTATATAAATGCCTTATAACCAATTGCTCCGGTGGCGGGAATACGGTTTCAAATACAGCCACCCTTACTGTAAATATTCTTCCTGAAGCTCCAAGCATAGGAATCATAACTCAACCCACTTGTGATTCATCCACAGGAGGTGTTATTTTAACAAATTTACCCATTATTGGAAATTGGACTATCAATCCCGGAAACATTAATGGAGTTGGCGCTAGCGTGAATTTAACAGGATTACCACCGGGAACATATTCCTTTAATATAACCGACACCAATCAATGTACATCACCCAACACCAATGGAATCCTAATCAATTCACAACCTCAAACCCCTACTCCTCCTTCATTGCTTAGCATTGCTCAACCCACTTGCAATATTTCCATGGGTAGTATCACTTTAGGAAATTTGCCAACCCTCGGAAGTTGGGTTATTAATCCCGGTAACATTATTGGCACAGGATTATCAGCAAACATTACAGGACTTAACCCAGGAAATTACAACTACACTGTAACAAACGCATCTAATTGTACTTCAACAGCTTCAAACACTATACACATTAATACACAGCCCATTACGCCAAATCCACCTTCCATTGTAAATATTTCTCAACCAAATTGCACCCTTAGCACCGGAACAATAACTTTAAACAACTTACCTAATGGAAACTGGATATTAAACCCTGGAAATATTGCCGGCAATGGAGTCAGTTATACTATCTCAGGAATGGCCCCAGGTACATTTTATTATTCGGTGACGAATTCCGTAAGTTGTACCTCTTTAAATTCCAACGCCATAACAATAAATCCTCAACCACCCATACCGACAGCGCCCACTGTACAAAACATAACGCAACCTAATTGCTATGCCTTAGGAAGCATAGCTTTAAGCAATTTGCCACTTAATGGAAACTGGACATTAACTCGTTTTCCGGGAGAATTTGACACTACATCAAACGGTTCCAATTGTACTATCCTCGGACTTCCTAGCGGAAATTACACATTCCATGTCACCAATTCAGCAGGTTGTACTTCTAATGTATCAGCAAATGCCAATATTAATACGCCACCAGAAGTTCCTACCCCTCCTAATATCTCTAGCATTTCTCAACCGGATTGCAATATTTCTACCGGAAGTGTTATGCTAAATAACTTACCCTTATTGGGTAACTGGGTTCTAACACAAAGCCCGGGAACCAATACCATTGTTGGGAATGGAGCTACCGCAGAAATCACCAATCTCAACTCAGGAACTTACTCTTATACAGTCACTAATGCGGCAAGTTGTGTTTCATCCTCTTCGGCAAACATTCACATAAATACCCCTCCAATAACTCCACCAACACCTCTCATTTCATTATCCGGCATCACTCTGATTTCCGATCAAAACACAGGAAATCAATGGTATAACGAAAACGGCCCCATACCTGGTGCAACAAGTCAACTTTTCGACATTACAGCCAATGGAACTTATTTTGATATTGTATCCCTGAATGGGTGCAACTCTGATACTTCAAATATGATCAGTATGGCAAACATTGGAATCGAATCTATACATCTGAATAACTCCATTAAAATCTATCCAAACCCTTTTCGCTCAGAATTCTATGTTGATTTAGGTGAAAATTCAGCAAACTCAAACTTATCCATTTTAAATATGGTTGGACAAGTTGTTTTTTCTTTTGTTATTGAAGGGAGAGGAATCATACAAACTCCAAATTTAGCGAAAGGAGTTTATATATTAAGAATTACTTATGGAAACGAATTATTGCTTAGAAAAATCATTAAACAATAGGAGCGTTTAAAATTTTAATTTCAATCTTTGAGTCCACGGAAAACGAATACCCCATCAAACATATCTAGGGTTATTTTTGAACTTTGTTGGATTTTCCCGGATAACATTAATTTGGAAAGCTCATTTAAAATATGCTTTTGAATGACCCTTTTTAAAGGTCTGGCACCTAATTGCGGATCATAGCCCAACTCTGAAATAAGATCCAATGCATCTTCTGTATATGTGAATTCTATTTCTTTATCCTGTAACATAAGCTGGATTGTTTTAAGTTGAATTAACACAATTTCTCTGATTTCACCTCGGCTTAAAGGTTTAAACATGATAATTTCATCTATCCGGTTTAAGAATTCTGAACGAATGGTCATTTTTAGCAAATTCATAACTTCAATTCGGGTCGATTGAAAAATCATTTCTCTTGTGTTCTCATTTATTTCAGCGAAATTCTCTTGTATAAGTTGAGACCCCAAATTAGAAGTCATAATTATAATGGTATTCTTAAAATCCACCGTTCGGCCTTTATTATCCGTAAGCCTACCCTCATCAAGTACTTGCAAAAGCAGATTAAAAACGTCAGGGTGTGCTTTTTCGATTTCGTCTAATAAAACCACAGAATAAGGTTTTCTTCTAATTTTTTCTGTCAATTGCCCTCCTTCATCGTACCCTATGTATCCAGGAGGGGCCCCAATCAGCCTCGAAACCGAATGCTTTTCCTGATATTCCGACATATCAATCCTTACAATTGAGTTTTCATCATTAAACAAATAACTAGCAAGGGTTTTTGCTAATTCAGTTTTTCCAACACCAGTAGTTCCAAGAAATATGAATGAGCCTATAGGTCGCTTCGGATCCTGCATACCCGATCGACTTCTTCGAATTGCATTAGCTACCGCATCAATAGCTTCTTCTTGGCCAACCACATTTTTATGAAGTTCATTTTCTAATGATAATAATTTTTCCTTCTCTGATTGTAACATCCTCTCAATTGGAATTCCAGTCCATTTTGAAACGATTTCCCCAATATCATTTGCGTCAATTTCTTCATTTATTAAGGGATGTTCGTTTTGAATTCCAATTAATTCTTCTTTACAGCGATTTACTTCCAGTTCTGATTCTTTAATTTTCCCGTACCTAAGTTCCGCTACCTTCCCATAATCTCCAGCTCTTTCGGCCTGTTCAGCCAATTGTTTAAATTCTTCAATTTCTTTTTTAAGCTGCTGAATTTTTTCAACCAGTTCCTTCTCATTTTGCCATTTAACTTTTAAATCATTTCGAATTTCGCTTTCATTCGCTATTTTCTTATTAATTTCTGCAAGTTTTTGACTCTCCTTTTCTCTCTTTAATGCTTCTTTTTCTATTTCAAGTTGAATAATATTTCTTTCCAATGCATCCAATTCCTCCGGCACCGAGTTAATTTCTAAACGCAATTTTGCAGCGGTTTCGTCAATCAAATCAATGGCTTTATCAGGAAGAAACCTATCACTGATGTATCTTTGCGATAAGTCAACAGCAGCAATGATAGCTTCATCCTTTATCCTTACTTGATGATGAGATTCATATTTTTCTTTTAATCCTCTAAGTATCGAAATAGCATCAGCTCTATCCGGTTCATTTACCATAACAACTTGAAACCTACGCTCCAAGGCTTTGTCCTTTTCAAAATATTTTTGATATTCATTTAAAGTGGTGGCACCAATGGCTCTGAGCTCACCTCTTGCCAATGCAGGTTTCAGAATATTAGCCGCATCCATTGCACCTTCACTCGCTCCGGCTCCAACTAAGGTATGAATTTCATCAATAAACAGAATGACCTCCCCTTCCGAAGTAATGACCTCTTTTATCACACTTTTTAAACGTTCTTCAAATTCACCTTTATATTTTGCACCGGCAACTAAAGCGCCCATATCCAATGAAAATATCTGCTTTGATTTTAAATTTAAAGGAACATCACCATTAATGATTCTATGCGCCAAGCCTTCGGCTATTGCTGTTTTTCCGGTCCCCGGTTCACCTATTAAGATAGGGTTGTTTTTGGTTCTTCTTGTTAAAATTTGGAGCAATCTTCGAATTTCATCAACCCTGCCAATGACTGGATCTAATTTCCCATTTCGGGCAAGTTCATTAAGATTTTTAGCATACTTGTTTAATGAGTTATAATTTTCTTCAGCACTTTGACTATGAATTGTATTCCCTTTTCTAAGTTCCTTAATTGCTTGTTTTAATTCTGATTCTGTCACTCCATTCTCTTTAAGCACTTTAGCAACCATATCTTTGGAAAGAAATAGTGCCAACAATAAATGTTCAATAGAAATATAGTCATCACCAAAATCCTTCAAAAGCAAATTTGCACTTTGGATAGTTTGATTTGCTGTATTTGAAAAATATTGATTTCCACCTGAAACTTTCGGCAAGCCTTGGAGTATCTTATCCAGAGCAGTAATAATTACGCCTGAACTTGCATTAAGTTTCTTTAATAAAAAAGGAGTAACATTTTCATCTACTGAAAATATGGCCTTTAGAATATGGACGTTCTCAATAGACTGATGTTGAAAATTTGAAGCTATTTCTTGGGCTTTAAGTAAAGCTTCTTGGGACTTGATGGTAAAATTATTGAAATTCATAATATTTCTTTTCAAATCGCCCAATCAAAACATTATCCATTGATATTTACAGGAAAAAATCATGTCAAAATTACCTGTTAACTATAGTTTCATTTGACAAATTGGCAACACATAGCACATTTTGACTCAATCAAAAATCAATTTCTTTACAAATATCCTTAAACTCGCTGATTATCATTGCTGTAGCCCCCCAGATGACAAGCTCTCCAAAAACAAAAGCAGGTACTATAAAGTTGGCTTCATTCACACTCATCTGCACTTTTTGTATTCTTTGGTCATCAAATAAATCACTAATTTTCAACTCAATAACTCTTTCGACTTCCATTTCACTCAAGTTAAATTTCGGAGAATCATTCAATTGGGCTATCACTGGAGTAACTTTAAATTTGCTTGGAGGCACAAACAATTCAGACAAGGTTCCAAGAATATCATTTTCCTCCACCAAAACACCGATTTCCTCAAAACACTCTCTAATCGCAGTATCAATGCAATTTTTGTCAATTTTCTCAGTCTTTCCACCCGGGAATGAAATTTGACCACTATGCACTCCAATGTATACAGGACGCTGGATTAAAGCAGTAAATATCTCATTTTCTTTTGGATAAAGCAAAATCAAAACGGCACTTTCCCTGAAAAATGAAGTATCGTATAACGTATTATGCCATTGAACTCTGTTTAAAGAGGCCATTTTCAAATGCGCATCCAGTCCCGGCAAAGGTTGTTGCAAGCGATTAGCAAGATGCTGCGTAAAGTTATTAAGAATCATACTGTTAATAAAATTTTTAGTATAAAGTTATTTTTTTCTTGCACAGTAGAAATATTTGTTACAATTTTGCACGTTGTAAAGAAATAAATTAATATTAACGAAAACAATTAAACAATGAAAAAAGTTATCAAATTTGCTGTTGTTATTTTAGCAGTAATTGCTTTTAACGCATGTAAAAACGCTGGAAAACCAGAAGACGTAGCAGAAAAATTCTACAAACACTTAGCTAAATTAGAATATGATGATGCAAAAGCTATTGGAACTGAAGCTACAGGTAAAATGTTAGACATGATGAAAAGCATGACTTCTGTTGGTGGCGACGAAGCTAAAAAACAAATGGAAGAAGCTAAAAAAGCTGAAATCAAAATCGAAAACATGAAATGTGACGTAAAAGAAGACAAAGCTATTTGCACATTTAAAGCTACAGTTGCTGGAAAAGAAGCTAAAGAAGAAAAATTAAATCTTTTGAAAAAAGACGGCAAATGGTTAGTTGACATGAAAAAAGAAGATTCAATGGGTGGTGGTAGCACTCCTCCTCCTGCAGAAACAACTCCTGCTGACTCAACTCAAGCTGCTCCTGCAACAAAATAAATTTGACGGTACAATAGACTGACTTGAAAAAAATTTTCATTGTTGTTCTTTTAATAATTGTATCTATAATAATGTTCTTGTTCATCTACGATCTTCGTAGCGAACAAGAACATTTTTTTTCTACCTACCAGCTTACACCATCCGAATTAGATTCTATTCAGGATGGTGATGTTATTTTACGACATGGGTTTGGGTTTGTAAGTGATATGATCGTAAAGACCTTAAACGAAAAGTATAAACTTTCGCACTGTGCAATCATCTCTAAAAAACCCGGTGAACCCATAAGCGTAATACATTCTGTTTCTCAATCTCTAACTTCTAAAGATGGAGTACAAGAGCAAAATCTGGATGATTTTATAAAAGACAGTCAAAACAATTCCATTATTGTAGTTCGGTATATTAATAATCATGGAAAAAGCAACTCTGCCATCTCTGATAAGGCAAAATACTATTTGCAGAAAAATATACCTTTTGATAATGCATTCGATATTAAAGACAGTTCAAGCTTCTATTGTTCTGAGTTAATTTGGAAAGTTATATTAAATGAGTTTAACGATGACATTTTGGATATTAACATTACACCCGAAAATGAAATCCAAAAGCTAAAATTCTTTTATGACTCACCCAAATTCAGGCAAATAATCAACCATCAAAAAAATATAAAGTAGTAATTAAAAGATAATTACTTTATATTTGTGCAGAATAAGAACAAAGCCTATGTTACAAGAAAAGTCGAAAAGCATTGAAAACCAGGATCAAGTATCCAATATCGTAAAGAATTTAATTCTTTTTAATGACGATATTCATTCTTTTGATTATGTAATTGATTCACTTGTGAAAGTTTGTAAGCATAACCTTGAGCAAGCAGAACAATGTACTTTAATTGTACATTACAAGGGAAAATGCGCAATTAAATCAGGTACTCAAAAACAACTTAATCCTATGGGGGTTAGGCTTTCTAAACTTGGATTATCTACCACTATTGAATAAATTATGTCTTGGTTTTTAATTATTACCTTAATCTTTATCGGATTACTTTTTTTAATCCTTGAGTTACTTGTGGCCCCTGGGTTTATTTTAGGTATTATCGGATTGGGGATGGTGGTATTTGGAATATATAGTGCTTACGCTTCATTTGGATTATATTCAGGTCATATCACTTTACTTTCCACAATTGCAATCATAATTATCTTGCTATTTTTTACATTGCGCTCTAAAACTTGGAATAAGCTGAAGTTAAAGACACAAAATACGGGTAGAGTAAATGAAATTGACGAGCAAAAAGTAAAAATAGGAGACTTGGGAATTTCAGTTTCTCGCCTAGCTCCGGCCGGAAAAGCAGAATTTCATAATGAATTTTATGAAGTTAGAAGTTATGGAGATTTCATTGATCAAAATAAAGAAATTGAAATTATTAAAATATCAGAAAATAAAATTTTTGTCAAACTAAAAAACTAACCATCATGGACACTCAAATTGGGCTTTTATTAGGTATTGGAATTGGAGCAATATTTGCATTATGGCTTATATTTTATTTTATTCCGGTCGGATTGTGGTTTAATGCCTTACTTTCCGATGTAAGAATTTCATTATTACAATTGGTCGTAATGCGTTGGCGAAAAGTACCGCCACACATTATTGTCCGTAATATGATTACTTCACATAAAGCAGGCTTAGCTTTAAGTAGAAATGATTTAGAAACACACTTTTTAGCCGGGGGGCGGATAGATCTCGTGGTTAGAGCTCTAATTTCTGCAGATAAGGCAAACATCCCTCTTGATTTTAAAACCGCAACCGCTATTGATTTAGCTGGTCGTGATGTATTTGAAGCAGTTCAAATGTCGGTAAATCCAAAAGTAATTAACACTCCACCGGTTGCTGCTGTTGCAAAAGATGGTATACAATTAACGGCAACAGCTAAAGTGACTGTTCGGACAAATATTAAGCAGTTAGTTGGTGGTGCAGGAGAAGAAACCGTTTTGGCTCGGGTAGGAGAAGGAATTGTCACTGCCATTGGTTCAGCTAGTTCACATAAATTGGTATTAGAAAACCCTGATTCAATATCTAAGGTTGTGTTAGCCAAAGGCTTAGACTCCGGAACAGCTTATGAGATTTTGTCTATTGATATAGCTGATGTTGATGTTGGAAAAAATATCGGAGCCATGTTACAAATAGACCAGGCAAATGCTGACAAAAACATTGCCCAGGCAAAGGCCGAAGAACGACGAGCTATGGCGGTGGCTAATGAACAAGAAATGAAAGCAAAAGCCCAAGAAGCAAGAGCAAAGGTAATAGAAGCAGAAGCAGAAATACCTAAGGCACTTGCCGAAGCTTTTAGAAATGGGAATTTTGGGGTAATGGACTATTATAAAATGGAAAATATCAAAGCGGATACCAGCATGAGACATTCAATAAGTATTCCGGAAACTAAAAAACCATCAGAAGAAACTCCTCTACACAAATAAACTACAAACAAAAATAAAAAAGCGCATTAATTGCGCTTTTCTTTATTTTTTCTTTTATATTGTATTCCCCCATAAATTCCGCTAAGCGTCATAAGAATACTAAATCCTCCATCAATAGGAACACCAGCATTCCCTCCAATAGGTATATCTGTTGTTCCTCCTCCTCCTGGATCAGAAGGTGGATCAGGTGGTTGGGCATAAGAAGAGTTAGCAATTACTAAGAAGACCAGTATAGAGATTCGCCTTGCAAAACTATTTAAGAACTTTTTCATGGCTAGTTAATTTATGAGTATATGCCTGCAAATATACAAAAAAATCTTTAAACTCCTTACATCAACAATTATTTATTTTTTTTTTGCAAAATAATTGTATCAAATGAATAGCTTGCCAAAATAATATTTGAAATCAGCTTAAAATTTAGTTATTTTGCTTCGCCTTATGAGAAACAAAAAAAAAACGAAAGTAGTTAAATCAAGATGGATGTTAATCGTCTTAGCTCCATTTCTTGGAAAGGAAGAAAGATTTAGATCTCCATTTAAAAAAGGTGCTAACAAAACAACTCCGAAACCATTGTTAAAATCCCCAATAAGGGGATTTTCTTTAAAGTCACTGTTATTGGGTCCATTTATTAGAAATAATAAATCACATCATCATTACGCTAACCCCTTTTCACCTAAAAAAAGAGCTTTTGCAGACATCATCGTGTCCCCTTTTAAGCACAAAAGGAAAAAGGGAAGCCAAATCAATGAAAATTTTATTGCTTCCTATATCAAGTACAGATCAATCGTAAAAAAAGAACAAAAAAGAACGGTTGAATTTAGAAAAAGTATAGAAAAGAAATCCTTTATTAGATGGGTGTTATCTATTCGTATAAAAAGTTTCAGCAACTATATAAAATCCTCAATAATTTCCTTAAAGAACTGGTTCAATCATTCTCGTAAGGTACTTCGGCACAGAGCTACCCGATACAAATTACTTCTCATCACCATCAACTCTTTTTTATTATTTATATTGAGTTATATTTTAACCTACGTTCTTTATCAAATGGCAACGGTAACCGTGGGGAGTCACTTTGGATTATATTGCAAATTGTACTACTACTCGATTATTTGGCCCCCGCCTTCCTCTAAGCTTTGGGACTTTGACTCTGTAATTACTACTTTTTTATCTGGTCCTATATTTTCTTTTTTCATCGGAGGTTTATTTGTTATTTTATTTTTTCTCATTCATGAAAAAAACAGGGCATTAAGAACATTTTTTTTATGGGGTTACCTTCATGCATTTAATTTTTTCTTTAGTTCATTTTTAGTGGGTTCAATCTCCGACCAAGGTATCGGATATGCATTAAAATGGTTGTACTTTTCTACCTTTGATAAAATTTTCTCCTCAATTCTTGGCATTTTTGTTTTGGCTTTAATTGGACTAACTGCCACCAATAGCTTCTTTAAATTAGCTCCAATGAATTTCTTTCTCAGAAGGCAAAACAGAAAGCTTTATATTATGTTTACAGTAATTATCCCATGGATATTTGGAACGCTGTTCTTAATATTGCTAAAAACTCCAAATAATATGCCCTATGAGACATTATTGTTTATTCCATTAGTTTTTGCTTTTATCCCCATTTTCCCGAGTTCAAACTCTAGATATTCAGCTCGAGTTAAAATAATTCATGAAAATAAGATTACAAAAATAAACTGGAATGTGATTGTTATTGTGACATGCTTTATCCTTGCTTTTAGAATAGGGCTTGGAATAGGTATCCTTTTCGATTTATAAATTTGGTCATTTTAGCATTCCTTTTATTGCTCCTCTTCTTTAGATTACAATAATTTACTCCAATATTCTGATCTAAAGTTATTAACAATTTTATATTCATAATTCCGTTTCTAAACTGGACTCTCCCAGGCGTAAAATCAATACTTTTAACTCAAAATTTGCCAAAATGAAAATCTTAAAATTGCTTTTACCTTTGTTATTCGTTCTTTTTTTGAAACTCCATACTTTTTCTCAAAAAACTACCATTTATAATTCTCCTGACTTTGCATATCAATCTGCAATAGAATTATTTAACAAACAAAAATACAATTCAGCTAAAGAACTGTTTCAACGAATTGAGAAGAATATTAAAGAAACAAAATCTGAAGTTAAGGCAAGTTGTCTCTTTTTTGCAGCATTATGTTCATGCGAATTATACAATAATGATGCACCTGCTTTACTTACAGAATTTATAAACCTGTATCCGGAAAATGCTCATGTCAATAAAGCCTATTATGCAATTGGTAAATACTATTTTTACACACAGCAATATTCCTTATGCCTTAAGAACTTAAAACTAGTTAGCACCAACGAACTTACAGAAGCTGAAAAAGCAGAATACCATTTTAAGATTGGCTATGCTGCTTTTATAAGTAACGATTTGCCTGTAGCCAAAATCAACCTCAGCGAGATTAAAGAAAAAGAGAACAAATACACATCTCCTGCTTTGTATTATTATTCTCATATTTTGTACAAAGAAAAAAAATACGAATCGGCTTTAAAAGGCTTTGGAAAACTTAAAAAGGATGAAACCTTTGGACCCATTGTTCCTTATTACATTGCTCAAATTTATTATTTGCAAGGAAATTATCAGGAGCTTATTGAAATTGCTCAGTCGTTATTAAATTCCTCTTCCCCAAAAAGAGTCGCTGAGATATCTCGTTTCGTTTTTGAGTCTTTTTTTAATATGGGAAAGTATTCAGAGGCAATTCCATACATGGCAGCTTATAAAGAAAAAACAACCAATAATTTCTCAAGAGAAGACAACTATCAGCTGGGATATTGCTATTATAAGGCGAATGACTTTGAAAAAGCTGTGCAGTGCTTTATAAACACCTCAGTTACAGAAGATTCCCTTGGCCAAAATGCTATGTATTATTTAGGGGATGCCTATATAAAATTAGGGAAGAAGAAAGATGCTTACCAAACCTTCGGGGCAGCTTACAAATTGAATTTCGACCCGAAAATTAAAGAAGAAGCCCTATACAATTACGCAAAGCTTTCTTTTGATTTATCTTATAACCCATACAACGAAGCGATTAAAGCTTTTGAAAAGTATTTAAAAGAATATCCGGAGTCGAAAAAAAAGGATGAAATGTATGCTTTTCTCGTTGAAATTTACACTTCGTCGAAGAATTACAAAGATGCCATTCTTTCCATTGAGAAAATCGGAAGTTTAAGCCCAAAATTGCTAGCTTCCTATCAAAAACTACTTTATTTTAGAGCAGTGGAACTATTTAATAATCAGATTTATAAAGAAGCTATCGTATTATTTGATAAAGCCATAAGTAATAATTTCGATCCCAAATATACTGCCTTAAGCTTATTTTGGAAAGCTGATTCTTATGATAGACAAAATGATTATGATTCAGCCCAAATAAATTATGCTTCCTTTTTTACCATTCCGGGCGTTTCGAATTTAACAGAATATAAAGTTTCTTTCTACAATCATGGGTATGCCCAATTTAAAAAGAAAAATTATGCACAAGCATTGCTATCCTTTAAAAAATACGTTGAAATTGGTGATAAGAAAGAAAAGAAGATTTACAACGATGCTGAACTACGTCTCGCCGATTGCTATTTTGTAACAAAAAATTATTCCGATGCAATCCTTCATTATGATAATGTAATTGCTTCTAAAGTGGGAGATATGGATTATGCTATGTATCAAAAGTCATTATCTCTTGGCGTACTCGGAAAACTTGAAAACAAAACACATCAGCTTATTACATTGCTAGAAGATTATCCAAAGTCAACCTACTTTGACGATGCAACTTTTGAACTTGGAAACACCTATAGTATTCTTAAAAATGACACTAAAGCCCTTGAATGTTTTAATAATATAATCACAAAACAATCAAATAGTTACTATAATAAAATCGCGCTACTTAAATCCGGTCTTATTCAATATAATAACAATCATGATGAACAAGCTTTGGTGATTTTCAAGAAAGTATCAGAACTTTACCCTGGATCTGCGGAATCAAAAGAAGCACTTTTAAACATAAAAAACATCTATGTGGAACAAAATAAAGTGGACGATTTTTTCTTGTATGTAAAAGGACTTTCATTTGCAAATGTTTCAGAAGCGGAGCAAGATTCAATTACTTATGTTGCCGCTGAAAATCGGTATTTGAATAATGATTGCCAGTCTGCGGTTAAGAGTTTCGCAACTTATATTGAGAAATTCCCTAAAGGAGCTTTTGCGCTTCATGCAAATTACTATAAATCAGAATGTGAAATGCTTTCCGGTAAAACAGAAGAGGCTATCAAAGGCTTCGAATTTGTAATATCTCAGCCCAAAAGCAACTTTACAGAAAGCGCATTACAAAAAGCTGCCGGCATCAATTTTACTTTAAAAAATTACGAAAAAGCATATAACCAATATGCTCAATTAGAACAAAATGCCGAACACAAATTCAACTTAGTAGAGTCCGGAACCGGGAAAATGCGTTGTGCTTTCTTGATAAAAAATTATCCTCAAGCCATTCAGTCTTCGAGAAATGTTCTTCAACTAGAAAAAATAAGCGGGGAATTGAAATCAGAAGCGCACTTAACCATTGCAAAGTCAGCAATGTTTTTGGATAGCACCTCACTTGCCTTGACTGAATTTGAAATAACTTCAAAGTTGGCTCAAAATGAATTTGCAGCAGAATCCAAATATTACCTCGCTTTAATAAATTTCAATTTAGGCAATTTGGATAAGGCTGAAAAAGTAATCTTTGATTTCATTAGCCAATCCCCTTCTTATGAGGAATTGTTAGCAAAGAATTTCATTTTATTATCCGACATTTACGTTAAAAAAGACAATTTATTCCAAGCAAAGCAGACCCTTCAAAGCATTATTGATAATTATGAGGGGGTTGAACTCGCTACTATTGCTCGAGAGAAGATGAAAGCAATCCTCGAAATTGAAAGATTGAGGAACGAAAAAAAGGCTGAGATTGAGAACAAATTTGGCACTGAGGAATAAACTTAGACAAAAAATCACAATTAATAATCAAAACATGAGAAAGCTACAATATAAAAACTGCCTATTAATAATGATCACCTTGGTGAATATGAACATATTGATGGCGCAGGAATATAATGCTGAAGTAACCACCATTGCTCCCTATAATCCTACCATTTCAGATGCAACTCGTATCAGAATGAATCCTGTTATTAGCGACACCAGCACTTTAAAACCGGATTTAAGTTACTCAATCAGTTCACACCTTTTCGAAACGCACTTCACTCCTGATTCAATTAAAGCAGCAAAACTAAGTGGTGAACCTTTTTCAAAATTGTACCACTTTTTAGCGAAAGGTGGTTTTGGAAATTATACCACCCCCTATTTTGAAGTGTTTTATAATAACCTCCGTTCAAGGCAAACCAGTATTGGCATGCATTACATGCATCTTTCTTCTCATGGGGACATGGCTGGACATGCTTACCCCGGTTTTAGCAACAATCAAGCTGATGTTTTTGTTAAGCAATATTTGTCGCAAAGTACTTTTAGCAGCGAAATCATTTACAAAAGAGATGTGGTTCATTATTATGGATTTAATCCTACCGATTATCCTTCAATAAGTGATGATAACATTAAGCAAAGGTTTTCTTTTGTCGACGTCAATTTGGATTATCAGAGCAATTACATCGATTCAACAAAACTTAATCACAGCATATATTTAGGGTTTTACAATTTAGGTGATCTTTTTAACACATCAGAAAATTGCTTTAAATTGGGTGGGGTTATCGATAAAAACTTAAAAATATCAAATCTCACCAACCGCCAAACCCTTGGGATCAAAGCAGATTTACGTTTTTATGACAATTCCAACTCCAAAGCCTTGTCAATCATTAAACTAAACCCATTTATAAGTACTAATTTCAATCAATTTAATTTTCTGGTAAGTCTTGACGTAAATATTGCAACGAATAATGGAACGACAAATTATTACACCTACCCCAATGTTGAAGTTCAATTGAATTTCATTCCCAATGTATTAAATTTTTATGGAGGAATTGGTGGCGAAATAACACCCAATACTTATAAGAGTCTTAGTGACGATAACCCATTTGTCAACTCTTATAACAATGTTAGTTTAACCAACAATAAATTCATGTTTTATGGAGGATTAAAAAGCAGTTTGAGTCGGAATTTAAATCTTTCGGTAAGTTTAAAAGGTTCTAATTTATATTCTATGCCCTTGTTCATTCCTTACTCCTATAACAGTCAAATATTTCTCCAAAACACTTCAATTGGAACAGGTCTAAATAATACTTTTTTGTTAGTTTATGATCATATAAAACTCCTCAATATTAATGCTGAATTGGCTTATACATCCGGTGATAAATGGAACGTCATGTTTTATGCATCCTATGACAAATATACTCCTCAAAATCAAGAAAAAGCATGGTATAAACCGGCTTTCAAACTAGGGACTACATTATTTTATAATATAAACGACAAATTTATTATTCGTGGTTCTTTAACAGCAAGAACCGGTGTCTATGGTATTTATTTTAATTCGGACAACCACCAAGAAACGAAAAAAATAGACGGATTCACTGATTTAAGCTTGGGTATTGAATATCGCTACAACAAATTGCTGTCAGCATTTATCAATTTGAATAATATTGCTGCTCAAAGATACTCCTATTGGTACGATTACCCTTCCTATAAATTAAATCTTTTGGGAGGTCTCACTTTCTCATTTTAGAGGGGAAAGTACCAGAATTAGTTTTTGCTATTGATTTAAAATATCGATCCAGAGAAAGAAATATTAAAGGTGCAGAAACAAAGCCGGCGATAACATCAACAAAATAATGTGCTTTGATATAAACTGTTGCAAAGCAAAGAATTATAGTTAATGGAATGGTATAATAAAAAGCCTTTCTAAAATGCTTGAATAAAATAATTAGAAAAATTATTGACATTCCAACATGCGAGCTGGGAAATGCCCCTGTTGGCGCCTCCCCAATTTGTTGAACCCATGTCACTCCTTTTTGAAAAAGAAAACCTGAGGGCACTTTAACGTCTTCAACAGGGAAATAAAATTGTGGACCTGCTACCGGAAATAAGATAAAAACAGTGTAATAGATAAAAAAAGAAGCAGTTACCATAAAAACCGTGTATTCAAAATACTTTCTATTGTAAATGTAAACCAATAAGCAAGTCAGAATGGTAAGGAAGTAATAGGAAAAATATCCAAAATGCATCAATTCGCTAAACCAGGCTTGGGGAAATGCGGCACTAAATTCCATACTGGGTTGAAATCCGAAAATTGATTGATCCAGCTTAGAAATTAAAGGATCAAACTTTTCAAAGAGTGGGGTATTTAAATATGCTGTTTCGCCATACCAATACGAAAGTAAGAAAACCGGATAAAAATTCCTCAAAATTCCCAGTAAAAAATTCGGAAACTTATTGTATAAAAAAGCTAAACTAAAAGCAATGCATACAACAATCAACCTAAAAACAATATGCGGAAAGATATTTTCAAGTTGACTTGAAAAAAACAAAATAAATATAAGTGTAAAAATAGTATAAATTAATGTTGCCTTATCAAAGAAATTGAGAAGTGAATAGTACTTATAACCAACCTTCATTCTTATACCATTTAATGACTTCTTTGACTCCTAATTCGAGATCATATTGTGCTTCAAAACCGAGGTCTTGTTTTAGTGCTTCAGTTTCACAAATCCAGTTATCTGCAGCCAAAAGGCAGTATTTATCCATATTGAGTGTTGGATACTTACCAAAAACACCCCCAATAAATTCCAAGGAATATGCAATTGACTTTACAAACACCTTGGGAACTGAGATTTTAAATGTTTTCTTTTGCAAAGCATTCTTTGTTATTTGGCTGAAAGTTTTGCTTTCGTAATACTTGCCATCCGAAATAAACCAAGCTTTTCTGGTGTGCACAGAACTCATTGCCAAAAAAATACAGTTCACCAAGTCTTTTACATAAATAAATGTCAAATGCTGCTTATCAAACCCAATATATGCTTCTAAACCCCTATTAATCATTTGAAAAAAAACAAAATAGTCTTTTTCTCGAGGACCATAAACTCCGGTTGGACGGATAAATAAATAGGGAAAATTCTCTATACCGGCAATATACTCTTCAGCGGCCAATTTGCTTTTTCCGTACAAATTTAAAGGCTTAGGTTCATCCGTCAATTTAATGGGTTCAGTAGTGCCTTTCTTCCCTGCGCCAAATGCAGCCAAACTGCTAATGAAAACAAATTTCTCAGGAACCCAATTATTACGCACTATTATATCCACAAAATGCTTAGTATTCAAAAAGTTAACTCTATTGAATTCTTCTTTTTCCTTTACCTTGGTTACCCCTGCATTGTGAATAATAAAGTTGAATTTCCCGGTGAATTCTATATGTTTTTTTAATTGAGTTTCAAGTTGAACAGGATCGTCAAAGTTTAGCTCCAGGAAATGAATTCTTTCGTCTGTTAAATATTTTCTGTTGCTATTTTTTCGAATGGCAGCAAATACTTCATATCCCAAAGCTAAGCCTTCTTCTACCAAAAAACCGCCAATAAAACCGCTTGCTCCAGTAATCAGTAACTTCTTCAAAATGAAATATAAAAATTAGCTCAATTTTTTAACGTAGCACCTTCTAACCATGTGCTGACGAGCGTCAAACTGTTTCCAAACGTTCAACGCTTTTGCATTTTCCTCCAACTGAGAGCTGGTAATGGCATATTTAAAGCCCCCTTTAATAAAAGCTTTAGTCAAAGTGCTATAATACAAAGTGTGCACCCCTTTACCCTGATATTCAGGTAAAACGCCATTCAAATACAAATCAATGGTGTCATTGTTTTTCATGGCTTTCAACACGTGAATGAAGCCAAATGGGAAAAGTTTACCTTGGCATTTTTGCATTGCTTTAGTAAGAGAAGGTAGGTTTATTCCAAAACCCACCACTTTATCATTTTTGTCCAAAACAAAACAAACATACTGAGGCTGTATAAATCCAAAATACTGTTTAATATACATTTGCATTTGTTTGTCGTTCAAAGCCACAAATCCATAAAGCTCATCAAAAGCAACGTTTAATGCTTTAAACATGTCTAATGCATAAGGTAGTAATTCTTTTGCTTTTTTTGCCACAAAAACCCTCAATTGATATTTTTCAGCAATGAGTTTTGCAAATTTCTCCAGTTTTTCGGGAACTTCAGTTGGAATGGTAATGATATTTTGTACCCAATCGACATCTTTAACAAAGCCTAACTTTTCCATGTGAGAAAGATAGTACTCATAATTATATATTGAAGACATGGTAGAATATTCATCAAAACCATATACCAGCATGCCTTCATTATCCATGTCTGTGAATCCTAAAGGTCCATGAATGGCATTAAATCCCGTTTCTCCTGCCCAATCTTGAACTTGTTTCATTAGCGCAGCCGAAACTTCATAATCGTCAACAAAATCAAACCATCCGAAACGAATATGTTTTTCGTTCCATTTTTCATTTGATTTGGTATTGACAATGCCGGCAATTCTTCCAACCACCTTATTTTCTTTTAGTGCAATCCAGTATCGAGCTTCACAGTATTCAAAGGCAGGGTTCTTAGTTGCGTCTAAAGTGTCCAATTCATCTTTTTTCAATGGAGGACACCAATAGGTATTTTCCTTATATAAATCATACTGAAAGTTGACAAAAGGTTTTAATTCATTTCTGCCAAAAAGTTCTTTAATAATGATTTGCATTCGGAAGGATTTAATTATTTAATAATACCAATGCTTTTTGCAGCCTTAGTGATTTTTTCGATAGCTTCATCAATTTGGTTAAACTCATGGGTAGCCATTAATGAGAAACGAATCAAGGTTGAATCATTGGCAACCGCTGGAGAAATCACAGGGTTCACAAATACACCATCTTCGAAAAGCTTTTGTGTAAATTCGAAAGTTTTCATCATATCTCTAACAAAAATAGGAATGATGGGTGATTCCGAATGTCCGGTATCAAATCCTGCATCCACCAGTTGTTTCATTGCATAGTGGGTGTTTGCCCAAAGCTTTTCAATTCTTTCGGGTTCTCTTTTTATGATTTTTAAGGCAGCCAACACACTTGCAGTAGATGCCGGAGTGATACTTGCACTAAAAATTAATGATCTAGAATTATGCCTTAAGTAATTTATGGTATCGAAGTCGCTTGCAATAAATCCTCCAATAGAAGCCAGTGATTTACTGAAGGTACCCATAACAATATCCACTTTGTTTTGTATGCCAAAATAAGGCCCGGTTCCAGAACCAAATTCACCAATAACGCCCAAAGAATGCGCTTCATCAACCATCACCGTAGCTTCGTATTTTTCCGCTAATTTGCACACTTCAGGTAACTTAATGATGTCTCCTTCCATGCTAAAAATGCCATCCACAACAATGAGTTTTAAGGTGCCCGGTTTGCAGCGCTTCAACATTTTCTCTAAAGAAGCCATGTTATTATGCTCAAACTTCAGCACTTTAGCAAAAGCCAAGCGACTTCCTTCAATGATAGAGGCGTGATCTTGATTATCTAATAAAATATAATCATTTCTTGTGGTAATGGTTGGAATTACTCCCAAATTAGATTGAAAACCAGTGCTATATACAATAGCTTCATCTTTCCCAACGTATTCAGCCAATCTGGCTTCCAATTCAATGTGCAAATCCAAAGTCCCATTTAAAAAGCGTGATCCTGCACAACCTGTGCCGTATTTATCAATTGCATTTTTCGAGGCTTCTTTAATTTCAGGGTGGTTTGTCAATCCTAAATAACTATTCGACCCAAACATTAAAACCTTTTTCCCATTAATCATAACTTCTGTTGATTGGTCTGATTCAATAGGCCTAAAAAAAGGATACATTCCGGCACTTTTTACTTTCTGAGGTTCTTTATAATCTGCAAAACGATTATGTAATAAATTCATATGCTAGTTTTTATTTAATCTGTATGATTATTTCGAATCTTTTTTAGTTGTCGTAATTAATTTAATGTAAAAAGAATGCAAAGTTAAAAATATTTTCATAGAATTCGGATTATTATTGAAATCTACACTCAGAACTTGACTTGATCGCTCATTATTTCCGACAAATCTGCCTTTTTATATCCGGCAGGAAAACCCAAATCTGCTTCGGTTAATTTTTTCTGAGTAGCTGAAATCACCATGATTTCACTATTCCCTTTATTACTGTATTCTATGGTTTTCAATGCATATCCTTTTTTGAAAAGCTTCAAAAATTCCGCACTGTTTTTATAATCATCTTTTGTTAAAGCACTCATTTCTCCGGTCATTTTAGCAAATTTGTTAATGTCAAACTGAACATTGGTAATTAACTTGTCGCAACTCCATACCTCCATCTTCAATTTTTCATTTACAAACACCTGATACTTAACTCCTTTATAACCAATAACATAAATCATATCGCTACTTGATTTCACCTCAACTTTTTTTGATTTTTTTTCTGTCGCATTGCTATCGAAGTTTTTCATTTGGGTTTTAAAAACCGCTTCATATCCGGCTTTTTTATCAGCAGGTGCTTTTTTGATGAGT
>CAZJBB010000031.1:0-22497 GCA_964543995.1 uncultured Bacteroidales bacterium | reverse complement strand
CTTGATCTACGGCATTACTTAGTGGAAGTACCGCTTTACGGAATTTTATCAACTCCTTTTTAATGTTTAAAATTTGAACCGATGAATGTTGGTTGACATTCTTAAGCAACAGGGTTTCGCAATCGTCGATTCGGTCTTGTAAACCATCCAAGACCTCGAAATAATAATCCACAATTTTATCCACCACCCTAAAAAACATATAGTCGGTACCTGATGATCTGGCTTTTCCAAGGTTGTTGGTGAGGCGTTCGATAATATCGGAGAAAAAGCTTTCGTTTTCATCGCTCAGCACCAGCAAGGTATTTTTAAACAGAAAGAGGCTGAAATGTTTGGTTTTAAGGTGGTGGGTGCTTTTACAAAAATAGGGGAACTTCAAGGTAAAAAAAAGGTACTTCTCTTTGTCTTCGAATTTGGGAGGTTGTTCCAACGAAGGAACATCTTCTAAATCCAAGGGATGAATATTAAACAAATCCCCTATTTGCTGAATCCATTCGGTATGTTGCAATCCTGAGAATATAATCCAATGATTCAAATGATTGGAGAAAACCTCCTTTAAACTCTCAGGGGAGTGAATTTCTTTTTGGGTGCATTCCGAAAGGCTATAAGAGAACATTTTGATTTCAGCCGGTTTGGAGGTCTTTTTACCGGTATATTGAAGCGTTCCCGGAGCCGTATTGGCCTTTCGGGAATGTCGTTTGGGGGTGGTTTCCATGTAAAGGGGTTTAAAGCAAAATTAATAAAAAAGACAATATAGAAATGTCCAAAGTCAACATAGAAATGAGCAAAGACAACATGGAAATGAAAAAAGTCAAAATAGAAACGACAAAAGACAGCATAGAAATGAAGAAAGTCAACATGGAAATGAAGAGAGACAACATGGAAACGAAGAAAGTCAGCATGGAAATGAACAAAGTCAACTTAGAAATGACAAAAGACAGCATGGAAATGAACAAAGTCAACATAGAAACGACAAAAGACAATATGGAAATGAAGAAAGTCAACGTAGAAATGAGCAAAGACAACATGGAAATGAAAAAAGTCAACGTAGAAATGACTAACACAAAGATTTGCTTTTGTTTTTTCGATATTTTTGTAAAAAGACAATTCAAGGTGGTTTTAAAAAAACACGAACTTCTCTCTAATTTAATGAAATACCAGTGGTTTGTCTTGGTATTACTTTCCTTTAGCCTCCTATTCCTTACTATGCAACTGCTCAATCATCGGTTTTGGATGCATGATTTTGAAGTATATTATTCAGCCGCATCATCATTTTTAACCGGAGATCCTGTATACAACGTTCCTTTTGGTCTTAGTTCCGGATTTTACAAATACTCTCCTTTTGCTTTAATCCTTTTTTTACCGGCAAGTATATTCCCATTCTTTATAGCCAAAGTGCTTCATCTATTTTTCCTGTGGGCATTGATTATTGGCAGTATTATCTTTTCTGATAAAATGATTTCTAAATTCTTTTACTCAAGTAATAAAACCAACAAGCTTACTGCAAGACTTTTATTAATTCTACTGCCCTTGATTGCCAATATATACACCGAATTACATTTAGGGAACATCAACACCTTCTTGCTTTTCGTCAATTTGGGGGCATTTTATTTACTCCTAAAAGGGAAAAATATTGAATCGGGATTATTATTTGCCTTAGGAATACTGATAAAACCACATTTCATTGTATTTATTCCCCTATTGCTGCTTCGAAGGAAATATAAATGCCTTGGTTTTCTTATCGCCGGCATTATCGTAGGTTTGCTGATTCCTGCAATGATAATCGGAATTCAAGCAAATTTTGACTTAATAACTCAATGGGGGAAAACCATGCTTTTGCACAATAACTCATTGATTAGCAGTCAAGACACTCTATACTCTTGGTTGTTTCGAATATTAGGACAGTATTTTATATCCAACCCTGCTTCCATAGATAAAACATTCGGAATCTTCGTTTTAAGCTTAGTTTCTCTTCTGTTTTTAAGTTTATTGTGGTTGCATTATCGTAAAGAAAAAAAGGATTTTACATCTATGAATAAAAGTGAAAGCAATATGCTATTTGAGTTTCTAATCTTATTGGCCATTGTCCCAAATATAGTACCCACTGATTCTGAACATTTTTTATTTTCCATTCCTTTGATTGCTTTTAGCATTCACTATCTTTTCGAAAAGAGAGAAAACAAACTTTTAAAAATTATGGGAATTTCAGCACTTGTTTTTTACGGAATGAATATGCGCGAAATTATTGGGAAAACTCTTTCGGCCGCTTATACGGCTAAAGGATTCTTTGGCTTGTCCAACATATTGCTCATTATTTTTTGTTTAATCATTCATTTTAAAACAAAGAATAACAGCCTAAATATCTGATTTTAAAGACAATTCATATAACTGCCAATAATTGGACCTTTCAATCCAATGATTAAAATTAAAGTTAAAAACCCAATCGGGAAAAGAAGCATACATTAATTTCTTTTCACCGACAAAACCATCGAGTAATTTAATATTGTTCACCACAATTAATTGCTTTTGGGAGGATTTCAGGTTAATTTCCTGAATAGATTTTATTTCTTTGACTTCCAAATTGCTTCGCTTATAGAAATATATATTTTTATAAGGATTGTTCTCTATAAAGTACAATTCCGTATTTCCCTGATAATCTGTATATATGGTACTAAAAAGTGCGATTTGGTCATTGGTCGGTTTAAATGTGACCACGGCTAAAAAAACGATATTTACAACTACAAATGACTTGGTAAATACCTTAAAATACCTTTTTTCAAACAGCTTGCGAACCCATTTTTCCTGAATCAACCCGATTGATTTTATGATTACAATTGGAACAAATCCAATAATGGGGAATAAAAATCGGGTTTCTTTGTGGCCAATAATTAAATGAATACACAAAAAAGGCACCATTGTCCATGATAAAGCGTCTTTGGGTTTAAAAATAAAAACCAATATAAAACCCATAATGAGTAGCAAGCTATATGGGGGTAAAACCCTCAAGAAAACGTCAGAAAAATAAAACCACCAAGGCTCAATGCCGAAACTGGAAACTTTATTTTGAATAATGTTTTGGGAAAAATAATTCCAGGCAGAACAGGTCCATTCTCCATAAAAATAGAAATCCAAAATCACACCAATTCCAAACAATGCCACGATTCCTATTATAATAAGTAAAGAATTGATGAATTCTTTTTTCACAATTACATACCAAAGAACCAAACCGGCAATTAGAAAACCGCTTTGATAACGAAACAGGAATGACAATCCCAACAAAAAACCAATATACAAGAACGTTGTCTTTTTAAGTGACTTTTCACTTACTAGCCAAGCAAATGCAATAATAAATACACTTCCAGACCAGTTTTCTGAAGAAAATCTCACGGCATTATAAACGGCAAACCAGAGCAAAAAAGACAAAAACAAAAACCATTTCTTAAGTATCGGATGGCTTATTGCATCAATATAGGTTTTAAAAATGCGCCACATGGCAAAAAAAGCAAGTGCTGCTGAAAGCAAACGTAGAACAAAAGCCACAAAAAACGGATTCCAAACATTAAATTGCATCAACAGTTTACTTAAAAAAACCACGATCCAAGGTTGGAGGGTGGGGCGTATCTGAAAATGGTACTCCCAAGGGAGTTGAGAAGGTAAGGTGAGATTTAATTTTAGTCCTGCAAATTCAAGAATTTGAATATGTTCATCTACATGATGATAACCCACTGCAAAAAAAGCAGATACAAACAAGACGATTGCACAAATTAGATATATTTTTTTGCTATTCATCAAGGAACGTACTTCCATAATTTCAATGAAGCAAATATAAGATGATAATCATTGATATCAATATTTCATCTTATTTTTACCTTTATTTGCTTAATGAATTTAAAGTATTTTTTTTGGAAAAATTCACCATCCATCTGATGATTGTCAAAGTATTTATGGCTTCCTATTGCTTATTTCAAAAGAAATTCGCCAAATTGGTGGTAATGCTAATATAATTTGGTGAACCTACCAAATGATAAGCGGATCGGGCATAATTAAAACTGAACTTAGAAATTCTTAAGCCAAAGCCCCAGGATAATCCTACGGTACCGGTTTTGGTCTCCAACTTTAACTCTTGTCGTTTCCCATAGTTATAGGCGAGTCTAAGACTAAAGTTTTTAAATAAGGCCAATTCGCCCCCAAAAGTAATATGACGCATAAAAAGATCGGCATAGGTTTCAAGTTTACTTTTTTGAACTGTGGTAGTAATGCCAAAAGTATAGGTAACCGGAGCATTAATATCTAAATAGGATAAATCCCATTTTTGAAGATCGTGATAGATAATGGAATACCTAAAAGGCATGTGTTTTAGCAGTTTTGAAAGACTTACGTCGATTTCAAGCGGGAGGCTTTCTCTATTGGAAGTATAATAGGGTTTAAATTGAAAGCCGACATTTTTAGCCAATATTGAAAGGGTGAGTTGTTTTTGTGCATTATGATATGCAGCTCCAACATCCACTGCTATCCCCAAGGAATTGACATTATCGAGAGCCGAGTAAATTAATTTTGCATTGGCACCAATGCTAAAAACGGAGTCCAACATTCTGCCCCAACCTAAAGACAATGCATAATCTGAAGCATAAAACGAACCTTGAAGGTTTCCTTCTTCATCAGCGCGCTGAAATTTTCCATAATTCGCATATATTAATCCTGCAGTAAAATTGCCTAATTTCTTATACGATTTGGCATACACCAAACTTCCATATTTGATGTCGGAAAAGTAATCCACATAATTCAAACTCAATTGTTTATCAAGTTTATTCGAAATGAAAGCCGGTTGTAAAAAAGCCAAATTAATGTCATTATCCTGTATGGAAATTAAGTTGCCTCCCAGGGCCGCTATTCGAGGAGAGGTAGTGAAATTCAAGAATTTATATACCTGAGTCCCTCCTGTTTGAGAGAAACTGAAAATAGGCAAAATGGTTAACAACAAAAGGACAAACTTGCTTTTCACATAAAAAGTATTGGTTTCACAAAGCTAAGATAATTTTTAAAGTACTAACGTCGACCGTGGAATATTATTTCGTAGCCCAATAATATTTTATTCATATTGAATTTGTAGGAGCTTTATACAAATGTAATTTTTGATTTCAAAGAAGGACTCATTAATCTCTTTTGAATCTAAAAAATAATCGTATTTTTGAATTATATAAGAGGATGATATGTTTTGGAAGTATTTCGAAATCCAATAAATACGAAAGTAGTATGAAATTTCTTTTGAAGTCAATAGATAGTGGGATATATTTATTGTTTGGGCCATTTTCGGTTTTATATTTATTCCCTAAATTTTGCAGAGAAATAGAGTCCCAATGGTACATTCTTCCTTCTTTTGATTTGTTAGATTGGGTCGGAATGATATTTATGTGGATGGGAGGATGTATTGCCCTTTCTTGCGGTGTGGTGATGTTCTTGAATAAATTCGGGTCGGTGGTTCCCTTTTTTAAACCCACTAAGTTGGTAGCCTCAGGTCCTTATGCTTTGGTGCGTCATCCAATGATGTGGGCGCTGTTTTTGGTGATTTTTGGAGAAGCCGTTTCGTATAGTTCTCTTTTAACTTTATTGTGGCTAATCCTCTGGATTCGATTTTCATTTTTGTATATCAGCAAGTATGAAGAACCATATCTCTATAGGGTTTTCGGAGATGACTATGTTGAATACGCTAAGAAAGTTCCCGCTTGGTTTCCTTTTACAAAGCCTAAAAAATGAAAACGGAATAACAGCATGAGAATCTTCCCAATTTTCCCACTCCAAATGAATCAATTACCCGGTTTTCTGGGTTCACTACTGGTAATTTTCGGAACATTTCAAAAAATGTTTTCTATTCCCCTTTTTGGGAATATCGCATACTGGAATCATGGAAGTATCGATGGGAAAATCATGCTGAGCTGTGGCGTGTTGGCATTATTGTTTGTTGTTTTGAAACAAATTAAATATACATGGTTTTTGGGGGCTATCGCATTGGGATGCATCGTTTATACATTTTATCGAACCTATGCTGAAGCCATGAGATATAAGTCTATGTTTGATTCTATGGGCGGAAAACCAAGTTTTTCATCAGGAATAAGTGCTCCTGGTATTGATTTTGGCTTGGGATTGTTGTTTATATTACTAGGAATTATCTTGCTTTTTATTTCAAGTGCAATGAGGATGTATTTATCCCCTAGGGTAAAGTTTACATAGTTTTTCTTGGTATTAACGATTTGCAATATTTTTTTCAAGTGCTAACTGAAAAATTATTATTTTTACACGTTCTAAATAATAATAAAAATAGTAATGTTTACTCAAGATCAAGTTATATCGGCTTTAAGGAATGTAAACGATCCGGACTTGCATAAAGACCTGATTTCCTTGAACATGATTGACAATATACAGATTAATGGTTCTCAAGTGCAATTTGATTTGGTGCTAACTACTCCCGCTTGCCCCATGAAGCAAAAAATGAAATCGGATTGTGAAAATGCAATTCATGCGCACTTGGGTTCCGAAATAGATGTGATCATAAATTTCACTTCAAATGTCACTTCCGCACGACAGTTTCAAAAAGAAGAAATGTTACCAACGGTAAAAAATGTCATTGCTGTTGCCTCAGGCAAAGGAGGGGTTGGAAAATCGACAGTTGCTGTTAATTTGGCTTTACAGCTCTCACTTTCCGGAGCAAAGGTGGCTTTAGTAGATGCTGATATTTACGGACCTTCTATCCCATTAATGTTCGGATTAGAAGATTATAGACCCGAAGTTTTAGAAAAAAATGGCAAATCTGTAATCATTCCTCCTGAAAAGTTTGGCATCAAGATTTTATCAATTGGCTTCTTTGTCTCAAAGGAGCAAGCATTAATTTGGAGAGGCCCTATGGCTTCCAATGCTATGAAGCAAATGTTTTCTGATGCAGAATGGGGAGAAATTGACTACATGGTAGTGGATTTACCACCAGGAACCGGTGATATTCACTTGACCTTGGTTCAGGATATTCCTTTAACAGGGTCAGTAATTGTAACCACTCCTAATAAAATTGCACTCGCCGATGCAATAAAAGCCATTTCTATGTTCCAGAATGAGAAAATTCATATTCCTATTTTGGGTATAGTTGAAAATATGAGTTATTTTACTCCTGTTGAATTACCACAAAATAAATATTATATTTTTGGGAAAGATGGAGGGAAAGAACTTGCCAACAGAATGAATTTTGAACTGATTTCTCAAATTCCTTTGGTATTGGATATTAATGAAACTATTGATTCGGGGAATCCATTGAACTTAAAACAAAATGATTTGTTATATAAAACGTTCAGTTCCATGGCAGAAAAAGTAGCCCAACAGGCGGCCCTACACAACGCAAACAAAAATTAAAACTTATAAAAATGAACATCGAAAAAAACATTGAATTATCACAAAAAGTGGAAGCAGTTATTGACCAAATTCGTCCTTATTTACAATCTGATGGAGGAGATATTTCATTTGTAGAACTTACTGATAATATGGTAGTTAACGTTGAACTTCACGGTGCCTGTGGCTCATGTCCCCATAGCGCAATGACTTTAAAGCATGGTGTTGAAGAAGCTGTTAAAAGAGCTATCCCCGAAATTCAATCAGTAGAAGCTGTTAATTTGAATTACTAAGAAATTTAGTACTTGGCAACGATGGGCATACGTCTGCCCATACCGAACGATTTTGGTGAAACTCTCAGAATGGGAGGCGTTTGATACCTCTTATACTCACTAGAGTTTACAAGTTTCAAAACACGCTTTACCATAGTTTCTTCGAACCCCAAGTCAACTATTTCTTTTGCGCTATTTCTTTTTTCGATGTAGTTAAATAAAACTTGATCCAAAACTTCGTAGTCAGGAAGAGAATCTGTATCAAATTGATCGGGTCGCAATTCGGCAGAAGGGGGTTTAGAAATGATTTGATTTGGAATCATTTCTTTTACAGAATTCATGTGCTTTGCAAGTTCCCAAACTTGGGTTTTATATACATCACCAATTACCGAAAGTCCTCCACACATATCTCCGTATAAGGTTCCATAACCCACAGAAGCTTCTGATTTATTGGACGTGTTCAACGCTATATAGCCGAATTTATTAGAAAAGGCCATAATAATAACCGCTCGAATTCGAGCTTGAATGTTTTCTTCAGTAATATTAAATGGTGTATCTTTAAAGTGTGGGTAAAGAGTTCCTTCAAAAGCATGGTAAGCTTCTTCAATTGAAATTTGGTGCCATGGAGTACCATAATTATTTGCCAATTGAATTGCGTCTTGAACTGAATGATCAGAGGAAAATTGCGAAGGCAACAATAAACTTAATACATTTTCTTTCCCTAAAGCCTCCACAGCTAAAGCCATAACTACCGCTGAATCAATCCCCCCAGACAATCCTAAAATAGCTTTTGAAAATCCCATTTTAGCAAAATAATCTTTAATCCCCATGACTAAAGCCCCTTTAATTAAATCGATATTCTCAAGGGATTTAATTTCTTGAGTGCTTTTCAATAAATTTGACTCAAGGTTTAGGATAGTAGTATCTTCCTTAAAATATTTCAATTGTGATAAAACTTCACCATTTGGAGAGACAAATAATGAACCTCCGTCAAAAAGGAGTTCTGTTTGTGAACCTACTTGATTTACGTATAAAATAGGGAGATGATACTTTTTAGCATTTGCCATTAGCATTTGCTTCCTAATAACCGCTTGCTCATAATGAAACGGAGATGCTGCAATGTTAATGATGATCTCTGGTTTATGTTTTATTAATTCATCCATGGGATGAATTAGGTACAATTGCTCAGTTCCAATGTTCCATAAATCTTCACAAATGGTTAATGCTATGGTCTTACCCATAAAGTTGAAAACCTGAAAATTACGTCCGGGTTCAAAATATCTGTATTCGTCAAACACGTCATAATCGGGCAGCAAGGCTTTAAAATATTCAAATTCAATCTTCCCATTATTTAAAAACAATGCCGAATTATAAAGTCTTTTTCCGACCATCTTTGTATTTCGAACCGGCGATCCGATAATAGCAGCAATGCCCTTGCAATGTTCTGCAATCCGTTTAACAGACGCTTCACATTCGTCGATAAAGTACTCATATTCAAGGAAATCACGAGGTGGATATCCTGTAACACAAAGTTCAGGAAAAATCACCAGATGAGCACCTTTGTTTTTCGCATCCATAATGGAGGATATAATTTTTGAGGTATTTTCCTCAAAATTTCCAATATGATAGTTTTGCTGAATTAATGCTATTTTCACTTTACAAAGTCTAAAAAACAATACCAATATTTAATTCCAGTTGATTTACCGTTGCTTTTTCAGAAATGCTGTTATCCTTATTGTTTGTTCCATTTAAGACATCAGAAAATCCATTATTAAACGTGAATCCTGCAATTATTTTAGTAGACCCGCTAATTCGATATTCACACCCTAAACCAATTATCAGCGACTCTTTAAAAGTGCTTATGCTAGAAATGATATTTTTGTTCGAGGTTTTATAAACGTTTCCATCACTGGTAGTAAATTCATCGTCTGAATTTGCCGAAATTTTAATCGCATTGCCCAAACCAAATTTTCCCCAAAAAAACAATCCTGCAATTTCATTTGTACTCATTTTTATCGCCAATGGGACCTCAAGGTATTTAACATGATAGTCTCGGCTCATGCTTCCTATTTTATCGACACCATTAATATTCTCTTGATCAGGGTACTTTAATTGACCGCCGGTGCTGCGAAAATCAATAGCTGTAGCCAAACAATAATTATCAGAGCCATTAATTTCACAAAAAGCGCCCCAAGTAAATCCAATGATGCTCCCTTCGGAAGTATATTCTAGAGAATTCGGTTTCATCCAATCAATGGAAGGTGAAAGGTGAAGCCCAAATGTAAACTTTCTTTTTTCTTGAGCAAAAGTAGTAGTACACAGTAAAAGCAAAAGACAAAAAATGAGTATTCTTTTCATATTTTTATATCGTAAAATTTAAAGTAAAATTACTCAAAAATGAATGGTGTTTGAAATCAAAGGACTAAGTTTATAACGAATTTATTCACATCTTTAGTTTTGAACAAGGATAAATGAACATTAAATAGTATTTTTGAAACAAAATGTCAAATTTGAACAAAATGAAATCTGCTTTACAATCGGTCATTCTTATTTTCATGTTGATTCTGTATTCTTGCTCAGGAAATAAAGACCCAAAACTCTCTGTAGATATATCAAAACAACCAAAAGTAACGGTTAGTATCCAACGTTACGAAAAAGATCTATTTTCTATTGATAAAAACCATTTTAAAGAAGAATTACTCAAACTTCAAAAAAAATATAAGTTTTTTTTAGATGGGGATTTAAGCGATGAAAAAAATGTGAAGCAAATTCAAAATTATATTCAAGACGATTTAATTTCAGGTATTTATAATGAAACGGAAAAGCAATATCCCAACCTAACCCAATTAGAAGATCAAATTTCAGAAGCATTTACTTACCTTAAATATTATTATCCCGAACAAAAAATACCGGTTATTTATACTTATGTTTCAGGATTAGACTATGAATTTCCTGTAAAATTTGCCGATTCCGTTCTCATTATTGCTTTAGATATGTATTTGGGAAAAGATTGCAAATATTACCAACAACTCGGTGTTCCGGTATTTATTTCATCAAATTGGACAAAAGAGCATATTGTTGTTGATTGCTTAAAGGAGTTAGCATTCAATAAAATAAAAACTGAGCCGACCAATAAGAATTTTTTAAACGAATTAATTACACAAGGCAAGATATTGTACTTCATTGATGCAATGCTTCCCAACTTGCCTGATTATCTTAAAATTGGGTATGCTCCGGATAAATTTGAATGGTGCAAGAAAAACGAAGTAAACATCTGGTCATTTATCATAGAAAACAAACTACTGTATTCTACCGACCAGCAACATATTAATAAATTTTTCACCGATGCTCCTTTCACTGCTTCTTTCTCGAAACAATCCCCCGGAAAAATAGGTTATTGGGTTGGATGGCAAATTATTAAGTCATATATGAAGAAAAATTCTGATGTTCAACTGCATACCTTGATGCAGGATATTAATTTTCAAGAAATTCTAACTAAATCAAAATATAAACCCCAAAAGTAATTTGCAATGCTTGTTAAAACGTACGGAGTTGCCATGTATGGCATTAGTGCCATTTTAATTACCATTGAATTAAACATCGATCAGGGAATCAGCTTTTTTATGGTGGGTCTTCCCGATAGCGCGGTGAAAGAAAGTCAACAAAGAATTGAAGCTGCATTAAAAAACAATGGTTATCGCATGCCGGGGAAAAAGATAGTTATCAATATGGCTCCTGCCGATATCCATAAAGAAGGTTCTTCCTACGATTTAACGATTGCCTCCGGTATTTTGGCTGCTTCCGATCAAATGAAATCGGAACATCTTTCCGATTATATAATTATGGGCGAGTTATCTTTAGATGGCAGTTTAAGACCCATAAAAGGGGCATTACCCATTGCCATTGAAGCAAGAAAAAAAGGATACAAAGGTTTTATTTTACCCATACAAAATGCCAGAGAAGCCGCCATAGTAAATGATTTGGATGTGTATGGGGTTGAGAACATTAAGCAGGTCATTGATTTTTTTAATGGAGATGCAGAATTGGCACCAACTCAAATTGATACTCGTGATGAATTTTTTTCGCGTTTGAATGAATTTGAGTTCGATTTTTCAGAAGTTAAAGGGCAGGAAAATATTAAAAGAGCCTTGGAAATCGCAGCCGCCGGTGGGCACAACGTGCTTCTTATTGGTCCTCCGGGTGCAGGTAAAACGATGTTATCTAAGCGCCTGCCTTCTATTTTACCTCCATTAAATCTTCATGAAGCTCTAGAAACCACTAAAATACATTCTTTAGCCGGTAAAATGTCAAAGGAAATGTCATTAATTTCAGTGAGACCTTTCCGTGCGCCACATCATACCATTAGCGATGTAGCTTTAGTTGGAGGGGGCACTTACCCTCAGCCAGGTGAAATATCTTTAGCTCATAACGGGGTTCTCTTTCTCGATGAGTTGCCTGAATTTAAAAGACAAGTGCTCGAGGTACTTCGGCAGCCATTAGAAGACAGAGTTGTAACCATTTCAAGAGCCAAATTTTCGGTTGAATACCCGGCTAGTTTTATGTTAGTAGCTTCAATGAACCCTTGCCCATGTGGTAATTATAACCACCCTGAAGTGGATTGCGTTTGTCCTCCCGGCTTTGTACAAAAGTATTTAAATAAAATTTCCGGGCCCTTGCTTGATAGAATCGATATCCATATTGAAGTAGTTCCCGTTCCTTTTAAAGACTTGACAGACGCTAGGGCTACGGAAAAAAGCGAAGCCATTAGAAATAGAGTAATTCAGGCAAGGGAAATTCAGGAAAAGAGGTTTGCTGAGGCGAAAGGGGTGTATTGTAATGCTCAAATGACACCGAAAATGTTACGAAGTATTTGTACCATTGACGATGCCGGAATGACTTTACTGAAAAATGCCATGGAAAAACTTGGTTTATCGGCAAGAGCTTATGATCGAATTTTAAAAGTATCCAGAACCATTGCCGATTTGGAAAATAGTGAAACCATTTTGAACCATCATTTGGCGGAAGCTATTCATTACAGGAGCCTAGATAAGGATTCTTGGGGAAAATAAAAAACCGATGAAATGGATCATCGGTTTTTTATAAAATCAAATTCCTGAATTATTCAGTAACTATAATTCTTTCAGTATGTTGCGATTTACCGGTGTACATTTTCAAGAAATATACGCCTTGTTTTACCTTCCCTTTTACATTTAAGGGTAGGTTATAGGTCCCTGCGGTTTGATTAGCGTCGTATAACACATTAATTAATTTTCCTGTTACATCGTACAAACTAACAGTAACATCAGAGTTCTCAGTCAAACTGTAATTTACAGTACTTACATTACTTATCGGATTAGGAGTAACAGAGAAAGTTTCTTTACCGAAGTTTTCATTAATGCCCACTCCAGAAGGAACCCAATCTAAAGTAATGCCTGTGAAATTAGTAAAATTTGCCGGAGTGAGGTGAACACCACTTGGTCCTTTGGTGAAAGTTACGGAGGCAGTATCATGGTTTGCCGTACCATCATCCCAGGTAATTTCCATCATTACTTTGTAATCTCCATCAGCAACCAAGGCTGCAGAAACATTGGTAGCATTCCAAGTAATACTTACTGGAGAATACGATGTTAATGTGGTCCCTACTGTTGCATCAACAATATTTGAGGCAGAATTGGCTTTCCAAACAGGTAAGTGACTACTCAATGTGTGACCGGAGGCATATCTGTATTTTGTTTTTACAAAAGTGCCGGTTCCGTTTTCAAGCCAAATAGACACCACGTGCATGGCACCGTATCCACCACTATGTGATGTAAAACTCATCGAAAAATTCAAATTTCCTGCAGTTTGTGCAAAGCTTGCTTGACTAATTAAAAATGAACTTAGCAATACAGCTAATGAAAATAATAAAAATGTACTTTTTTTCTTCATGTTGTTTGTTTTTGGTTATTAATAATCAAAGATAAAAATATTTAATTTGTTTAAGTGATATTTTTAACTATTAAATGTTAAAATTCTTTAATAAAACAAACATTTCATTTTTCATGAAAACGTATAGCACTGATATTTTGCTAATTATAAAAATAAAAAAAGCCCCACTCTTAATAATAGAATGAGGCTTTAGCTATAAAACAGGATTTAATATAGTTCCTTATGGCAATCCTGACAATTGGTTTCTTTCCAAGCATCACCGATATCAATAGGGTGAGTAAAAGGAAGTGAGCCATTTATACCAATATATTTAAGGCTATCCGATTTTCCTTGAGCTACAATAGTGTGACAAAGGTTACAATCTTTGGAAATTACTTTTCCGGTTGATGACTTGAATTTTCCATTATGACAACGGAAACAGCCATTAGACTCAAGGTGTCCGATATGCATAGGATAAGCTTTATAAGTTACTTTCATTTCAGGGAAAGTGTTCATTGAAAAAGCATCTTTGATCCCTTCAATAGCGCTGTCTAAAACTTTACTGTATGATTTAAATAAAGCCGGATACTTATCCTGATAGTATTTAGTGATCATATTTTTAAGCATGCTAACTGCAGAGTCAGTAGTAGAATACGAAATTTTTAAAGCTTCCATAGCAGCACTTTTAAGCCACGGAATACTTGCAAAAGTATTTTTGCTTGCCAACACATTATTAACATAATTGGAAGGTGAATGGAATTCGTGTGAAGGGCGATTATGGCAATCCATGCAATCCATAACTCGAGGTTCTGTTTCAGAATTCATTGTGATATCCGGGTCTTTATAAATAGTCTCTTTCCCGGTCTTTTTATCCGTAATTTTTACCCAGAAAATAGTATCTCTTTTTTTATCAGATTTATAGTCAATTTGAAAATCTTTATTGATGTGCCAATGAATTCCTTCTGCTAAACCTAAGGATTGATGACTGGCTCCAATTTTCATGTTTAAAATAATGTCCCATTCAGTATTTGCGGAGTCAGCAAGGAAATATTTTTCATGACGAAGTGCATTGGTATAGAACTTTTGTGGCCAGTGGCATTTTTCACAAGTTTCTCTAGCAGGGCGCAAATTTTCAATTGGAGTTTCAATTGGTCTTACATAAGAATTCATCATATACTTAAATACTTGACGCATTCCTGACATTTTTGATTTTACATAAAAACTAGTTCCTTCTCCAACATGACATTCTGCACATTTCACTCGAGCGTGAGGAGAGTTTTGATAAGCAACATATTCAGGATTCATAACCTTGTGGCAAAGTTTGCCGCAAAACTCCACAGATTCCGTATATTGAAAAGCTTTAAAACTTCCTATAGCCGTAAATATGATAAAGAATGTTGTTACAATGGAGAATATGATAACTGCATTTCTTGTTTTTGGATCGCGAAGGTTTAATACAAGCACCTTATCATCAGAAACTTCTGTGCCTTTTTTAAGCCTTTTGTTTTTGCGAAACATTCCAATTGGAATAAGCAATAAGCCTAAAACTAAAAAACCCGGTACCACGATATAGGTGAATAAATCGAAATACACATTATCAATATCAAAAATAAAAATCTGAACAACAAATAATAACAATGTTACCGTTGCAATCAGCGCAATAATACTTCCAATGTAAGAAATAAAGTTGTAATAAGAATTAGGTAATTTCATGTAATACAATTTTGGTTTAGGTTAATAATAAAAATTTGCAATGAGTTTTTGAAACTCATTGCAAATTTACAATAATTTTCAAATAAAGTGTTATTTAGGATTTTTATGCGAAATTTTTGCGTGATAAGTAGTATAATCAAAAGATTTAAAGGTCGGACTTTCTGAATTATGGCATTTAACACATAATTTTTCATCAGGAATAATAAGTCCGTTTTTCATTGATTCATCACGACTTCTCATAACAGCAGGTGCTTTGTAATTGCTTCCAGGTCCATGACATGTTTCGCAAGAAACACCTTCTTCTTTTGTAATACCACCATTTAAGCTTGCATCAATAGTAGCTGCGGTTGAATGGCATTTTAAACATTTAGCATCTGAAGAAGGATCAGCGATCCCTTTTTCTTTTCCAATTTTAATAGCGGCTTCACTTTTAAGGGTTTCGAAAGCTTTCGCATGTTTTGATTCACTCCAATTAGGATACTGTTTCCCTTTGGCCATATGGCACATTTTACACTTTGATGCTCCAACATACTTGTTTTGTGCCAGAAGTACGCTGCTAAACAAGAACATCATACAAATTAATGCAATTGAGATTTTTTTCATTTTTTTGTTTTTAAGTTAATAAATCATTTTTAGATGGGTCAATATTATTGTTTTTTTCTTTAAATCCTGCTGCAATTATTAATGCAAATATAGCAAAGATTGTGCCCCAAGCCCATAATGGGAAGATTGGGGTGTCACCGGCACCATAACTATGCATTCCTTTTGATAGATAGTAATTAACGCCGATAAATGTCATAAGTACGCTTGAGAATCCCAAAACAGATGCCACATTAAAAGCGAATTTTCCGTTTAATTTAGGAATGAAACGCATGTGAATAACTATAGAATAGGTAATTACAATAATTAATGCCCATGTTTCTTTAGCATCCCAGCCCCAGTATTTACCCCAAGACTCATTTGCCCAAACAGCGCCTAAAAATGTCCCTAAAGTGGCTAAAACTAGACCAATAATAAGAAGCATTTCAATAACATTAGTAATAATTGAAATTACAAGTTCAAGGTTTTCAAAATTATTTTTGTTTTTAATAAGATATATGAAAAGATTCATGATAGCTAAAATAAAACCAAGCCCTAAAAATCCATAACTTATTGTAAGGGTTGCTACATGAATAATAAGCCAATAGGATTTTAGTACCGGTTGAAGATTAGTCAACTGGGGATCATAACTGCTATGGCTTGCAGTCATTAAAACTAAAAAAGCCAATAGGGTCGTTGCCCCTAAAATCAACTTTAAATATCTTGCAAAACAGAAACCTGCTAACAAAGCGCCCCAAGCAACCAAAATAAGTGCTTCGTAACCATTGCTCCAAGGTGCATGACCGGTAATATACCACCTTAAAGCCATGCCCAGTGAATGATACAAGAACCCTAAAATCAAAATTATTGATAATACTTTATATGAATATGAAATAATTTTGCTTTTATTAGCCTTGGTTATATCAATAAATCCAATGATAAGAAGAAGTATGCTTAGGACAGAAAACAAGTTTTTCAGTAATATAAAGATATCTGCCTTATTATAAAATATTTCCATCTTAATTTTAGATTCTGAAGGGATTTGATTTGGATCAGAAAACTGTTTCTGAATGTCTGATATATATCCGACTATTTTATCTGCCCTTGAATAATCATTTGTTTTTGTGGCATTTAAAACACTAAAAACATACTCTTGCATAATAAAATTGTAACTCAAGGATTTAAGATGCAAATCCTGATTTATAACGCAAATAGAACCTGTTAGTGGAATCATTGCAGCTTTATCATCCCAGGAAATCCACTTGCCTTCTTTTGAATCTTGCAATGGAAATATTTTCAGAATACTTCCATTGATAATCATGTTAAATATATTTACTCTTTCGTCGACTTTTAATAGCTCTTTATCGAATTTATTTTTTTCGTTTTGCTTTTTACGAAAAGTTTCTGCAATTTGTTTTTCAAGTTTGTAGCCGTTTCGGGCATCAAAAAAATCAAGAAAGGATGCATATTCAGAATCGATTCCAATCAAATCTCTTATAGATTGTTGAGGAATGTATATGATTTTTTGCTTTTGCCAAAATTCCGGCTCAATAATCATCCCAATAAAAATTTGCATTGCATTTAATTTGCCTTTTCCTTCGATATTTAAGTTTTCTCTCTTCGACATTTTATGCACTACATCAATAGCCAAGGTGTGAACAGGAGCTAAACGGCCATCAAAAGTAGGGCAAAGTAGTTGGCTTACCTTTTCTGCGTGTTTTGCATCTACTACACCATTTGTGGTTTCCTGAGAAAAAGAATGGGTGCTCAAACCCAAAGCCAAAACAAAGGTAAGAGTCAATGATTTTCTTTTCCTAATGGATTCATTAAGTTGCCTGATTACGCTATGAAATCTGGAATTTTTACTGAAAAGTGCAATTAAAAAACCTATTCCTAACAATGTGTAACCTAAATATGAAACCAAAGTACCCCAGAAATCATGGTTAACTGATAAAATAGTGCCTTGTTGATCATTATCGTAGGAAGATTGGAAAAATCGATAGTGGTCATAATCTAACACATGATTCATATAAATACTATGGTCCTCACGCAAACTGCTTCTGTTATCAACCAGTTCCACTTCACTTTTATATGAAGAAGGGCTTTCTGATCCCGGATATTTTTCTAAAATAAAATCTTTTAAAATTAAAGAAAATGGCAATTCAACAGGTTTATTACCAAAACCGATTTTTAAATGGGTATCAGCGAAATTAAAATCCTGATAATCGTAAGCATTTCCAGTATTATTGGCAACTCCAGCCTGATAAGTTTTTCCACTAATATTGATATCCAATATTACAGCTTCAACACCATTGTTTTGTGCACCCATGCCTTCTGGTTCTTTAGTTGCGGGCACTAATTTAATAATAGCGCTTTTAAAGTGTTTGGAAAAAAGAAAGGCTGTACCATGCGTATTATAAATATATTTTTCTTTAAATAGTGCGATTGAATCTTGTTTAAGCGAATCAATATCAGTTTGTTCCATGTTTGAAGTAAGCATATCGTTAGGAGAAATAATGGATAGTTTTCCATCGATTTCTGCAATATTTATTGCCTCTGGTGCTTTAGTCAGGTACGAAATTTTATTTTTACCCAAATCTTTGATTTCGCCCTTTTTTAGGAGTACCCTTTGCAAACCCATATTAGTTGCTACCGACAATTCTAGCATGTCCATTCCTCCTGGAACATTTTCTTCAATTTGCTCAACAGCATTTGTGATTATTTCCTTGTATTGTATTTCAATATTGCCTTTAGCATCAGAAGGAATGCTTACATGAAATTTATTGTTATTTACAGCCCCAATATTAATTGGAAAATCGTAAGTCCTATCAGAATATGTGATAGTTAAATAAGGATCTGAACTAAAGACTACATTGGAAGCTTCTCCTTTACGTATATGCATGCTACCTTCAAACCCAAAGTAGCGTGTTATTCCTGCACCAATAATTAACAATAAAAACGACAAATGGAATACAAGTCCACCTATTCTTTTGCGCGAAAAAAGATGGTATGCTTTAATATGTCCAAATAAGTTTATTGCTAAAAGAATGAATATCAATTCAAACCAGCGGGTGTTATAGACAAGTGTTCTTGCTGTTACAGTATCATATTTATCCTCAATATAGGTAGCAATTGCCATTGCAACACCAATAATAACAAGCAAAATTATTGTAGCTTTTGAAGAGAGAAAATAGTTGAAAATTCTTTTCATCGAAATATTAATTATTAAATAATGACCCTAAAAATAGGCTATGCAATATTACAAAAAACCATAGAAATACCCGTTAACAACATGTTAATTTGTTCTCAGATTGGTGGCATTGAACTGTTGACTTATTGTTCTTTGTTTTCATGATTATTTCTGAATGATAAGATAATCAGTCCTTTGATTCAGTATTAAAACACAAAAGTTCTACTTGGCATTATCATCTGATAAACATCTTTCAAAGAATATGTGATTATTCTAACAATGATTAACCAGACCTTATTTAATAGTGGAATATATTAAATTGGTGAAATATTGGCTTTCATATTCTTGAAGTTATTTTTTAAATTTCCATATTTAAATAACGGTATTTTGATGAATATAAGTAATTTTGCAAAAAATCTAAATTAATATTAAAATGAAAACAATCAAAACCTATTTAAGTATTTTCTGTATAGCTTTAATCTCTTTAGTATCCTGTAAACCAAATAACTCCAAGGAAGTTGAACTTTTGAAAAAGGGGATTCATACCGTGGTAGTTCAGGAAGTTCTTCAAACTTCAGAATACACCTACTTTCGATTAAAAGAATTGGGGAATTCTAAAATAAGTGAAAATGATACATTATGGGCAGCAACCACCAAGTCGGAGTCTAAAGCTGGTGAAACCTTATATTATAAAGGTGGGTTCCCAATGAAAGATTTTATTAGTAAGGAACTTAAAAGAACTTTTAGTCAAGTCCTTTTTCTGGACAGTTTAAGTAGAACTACTGATTTTGCAAAAAAGGAAATGGCAAATATTCCATCTCATCAATATATGTCGTCCTCTGACCCCAATGTAGCAGGCAAACCAAATATTCAGAAAATCGAAGTAAAAGTGGATAAAACTCCAGGTGTCACTTCTATTGCTGATCTTTATGGTAAGAAAGATTCTTTTTCTGGAAAAACAGTAAAAGTTAAAGGTCAAGTTACAAAATTCAGCCCCGAAATTATGGGTAAAAACTGGATTCATATTCAAGATGGAACTGAAACCAATGGCAAATTTGATTTAACAATAACTACAGACATTAAAGCAAATGTTGGTGATATTATTACTTTAGAAGGTAAAATTGCACTTAATAAAGACCTTGGGTACAGTTATTTTTATGAAGTTTTAATGGAGGATGCAAAAATCGTTAAGTAATTATGTGGAATAAATTTCTTAACCCATCAATTTTTATTGCATTGGTATTTTTGTTATTGATTTCATGTAATTCCGACGAACAAAAGGTTGAACAAAGCAAAAAAACAGGCACTTCTCAAGAATTGGCAAAAGATAGTTTTGCTTATTATGAAAACTTATTAAAATCTGATTCTTTAAACAACGAACTTAGATTAGCTCTATCTGCGAATTATTACTCTGTAAAAATGTTTGATAAAGCAATTGAACATTTATCCATCGTTTGTAGTACTGATAAAAAAAACAAAGAAGCATTTGCAATGCTAGGTAACGTTTACTATGATACTGAGCAATTTGAAAAAGCAATTGAATTTTATGAACAAGCGGTTAATTTAGATCCCAAAAACCTCAATGTTAGATGTGACTTAGCAACTTGTTATTTAAATATAAAGAAGTACGATAAAGCCTTGGATTTGCTTAAGAAAAACATATCCATCGACAATAATCATATTCAATCTCATCATAATTTGTCCGTTCTGTATACACAAATGGGAAAGACAAAAGAAGCAGATCAGGAAATGAAAATATTCAATAAACTATCCGGAAAATAGTGAGTTAACTCTAATGTAGGTTTTACAATGCCTTAATTAATACTGTTTTTTGAGAAAAAGTAAAAGAATATTCTTTTTAATTTGCGTCATAAGCTTTTTTATAGCTAAAAGTATTGAAGCCCAGGAACTTCATTTTTGCGAATCGGTTTCTGATGATGGAACACCCATACATGAAAATACCGTTTTTAAAATGGAAAATACAGAAATGACACTGTTTTTTCTTGTTAAACTAGAAAATTCCATAAATTGTACTTCAGTGAATTACAAACTGTATTTAATAGATGATATCGAAAATGAAAAATACAGTACAACGATTATCCAAGAAAACATGAAAGTGGAATGGTCTTGGTTTTATAAGCCCGTTACTTTTTATGCTCCCGGAACATATATGGTATATGTAAAAGACTGTAAATCAAAAGCAATTGTTGCTTCTAAAATAAGCATTACATACTAAAGAAATAAAAAACACAACAAAAAATCTAAGTGAATTGCTGATTGAAAATATTGAACTTATCCTGCTTATGTTATTCATGGGATTCTATTTTCGGTTCTCTCAATTGTACAAGCATCTATTACATCAGGATTATTAGATTGTTATAAATATTAAAATAGCAATATTTTCAACCCTTCAAGATAGGGATTTTAAAAATTAGGGTAAGTATTAAATTTAGAAAACCCTTTTAGTAAAATTCTATTTATCCTTATGAAATAGTACACTTTGCCTCTCTATTGGTTAAACCGATAAATACTTGTTTTAATATAAGTATTTCATTGAATCACTATTCGAATTCAATTAATTCATACATAATTTTTCACTGTGTATCAATTAATTTTCAAATAGCAAACCCTTAAGGTATTTAGTTTTCTCTTATTAATACATAACCGCTTCCTACTTTCATTTCGAAAGCAAAAAAAAAGATGCATTTGATAACGCATCTCTTTCTTGTAATTTTTTTTCAAATTAGCTTTTATATACTCTTTTTTCTTTAATCCTTGCTTTTTTACCTGTTAAGCCTCTTAAGTAGAATATTCTTGCTCTTCTAACCACTCCTTTTTTATTTACATCAATGGTTTCAATAAAAGGGGAAGCAATTGGAAAAATACGCTCAACGCCCACATTTCCAGACATTTTTCTTACGGTAAATGTTTCAGTTACACCTACACCACTTCGTTGTAAAACAACTCCTTGATATTGCTGTACTCTTTCCTTATTTCCTTCTTTAATTTTATAATGAACGGTAATGGTATCCCCAGCTTTAAAAGAAGGATATTTAGGGAGTTCGGTTAGGGCATCAACATATTGTAGTAATTCAGGCTTGCTCATTGTAATATTATTAAAGTTTACTATCTTAAAACGAGGTGCAAAGATACGATTTTATTTTTAAATACAAACTTTTCCTAGCACTTTTTTTACATTTTTCAAAAAAAAAGCCGCTTTTTAGGGCGGCTTAATAAAACTTTGGCGACGACATACTCTCCCACAAATTGCAGTACCATCTGCGCAAGTAGTCTTAACTTCTCTGTTCGGAATGGGAAGAGGTGAACACTACTGCTAAAGTCACCAAAAGATCTTAGATATCTTTAAATTGACAATATAGAAGAAAATATAGAGTAAATATAACAAAAATATTTTTATTTGTAGAAAGCTAACGGGTAATTAGTATTGCTCGGCTTTGACATTACTGC
>CAZJBB010000030.1:0-22785 GCA_964543995.1 uncultured Bacteroidales bacterium | reverse complement strand
AGTATTACATTCATTTCCATAAACTTTTGTCCCATGGAATTGTATAATTCAATAGCTATGGGTATGGCATCGTGGTATTGGCTGAAATCGAAATTCATGAACTCTTTAGCCGGATTGGGATATACTTTTAAGCCCGTAATGAAAGTATTCCTTTCCAAGGGAGCATATTGTACATCGTTTTCATCGGGATCGTACCCCAAAATGATACGTGCGGTATAAACGGCATCGTGCCGGAACTTCACATTTTCAATTCTGTAATCTTTACCCCAACTCTCTGTATTTAAGCTCATATCATTCTTAATTAATAATTCATCATTTAAAATTGCTCATTACCTCACCAACTCCACCGTACCTTTTAACCAAACATCCTGCTCCGATTTTGCCCAGGCGTGGAGGACATAATAATATACCCCTTCGGCGACATTTTTGCCATCCCAACCCACGGCACTCCCTTTGCCACTATACACCTTTGCCCCCCAGAGGTTAAATACCTCCAAACTCATTTGCCAACCCTCCGCATGCAAGGGTGCAAATACATCGTTGATGCCATCCTCGTTGGGTGTGAAAACATTGGGGAGTTGGGGTGAAAGTAAAGGTGACTCAGGTTCACATAGGGTTACGGAAACATCATCAACTAAGTAATATGAATAAGGGTTGACATTTGTGTAAAAATATTTTTGAATATTACTGTCCTCTATGAAACAGCCTATGGTAATAAATTGCTCTCCACCCTGCGCATTATACTCCCCGCCAATGCGTGTCCATCCAATTGTATCAGATATTATATTTCCTGCCAAATTTTCAATGTTAGGTTCTTTGATAATTGGAGTAGAAAGCAAAGTTAACAAGCTATCTTTAGAGAAGGTGGCTCCAATAGCATCAATTGCCCATGCAAAACCAGAATAATTAACCCAAAATTCTACACAATATTTTTTACCAGTGTCAAGAGGTTGAATTAATTTTACTTCAAGATACTCTCTATAAAAGACTTGCTCTGTCCAAAAAACAATTCCAGCAAATGCATTTCCTGTTCTCGGGAAATGCATACTTCCTAAAATTACCGCAGGGGCTGGACAAATGTTACTACATTCATTAAAATAGTCAGTAGAACTAAAATTATTCCCATTATTGTCTTTCATTCCCGAAAACCAAGGGGTAGCATAGTAGATTTGCCCTGGTTGGTCAGGACATTGAAAATAATTTTCAAAACTATAATTAGGTACTAAGTTTTGAGAAAATACATTATCTAAAGTTAAAACAAAAAGTATCAATAAGATTTTTTTCATAATAAAAAGAAGCAGGTAATACTATACATTACCTGCTTCTAAAAGATATATTAATGATTAATCATGATTTTTCCGAAACCAATATTGCTTTTTTCGGACTGTACTTTATAATAATACATTCCGTTAGGCATCGATTCTGTATTCATTTGTATTCTTGCTTGCAGTATTACATTCATTTCCATAAACTTTTGTCCCATGGAATTGTATAATTCAATAGAAATGGGTATTGCATCGTGGTAAGAGCTAAAATCGAAATTTATGAACTCTTTGGCAGGATTGGGATATACTTTTAAGCCTGTAAGGAAAGCGTTTCTTTCAAAAGGAGCATATTGCACATCGTTTTCATCCGGATCATATCCCAAAATGATACGAGCGGTATAAACGGCATCGCCTTCGGTATGAGGTATTTTTCCGGCAATTTCATAAAGGGTATTGTATTCCTCATCGCTAAGCTGATAGCCCTTTTCAACATAATGTATATAAATTTCATTTACTGTTTGGATGTTTTGCTCTGCAATGTTATTTTCAGACAAACCTTTAAGGTACTCCGAGGCCAGTACAAGGTCTTCTGCATCTAAAGCATCTTTGTATTTACTGTAAAACGCCATGGATTCGTTTTCTACTTCAGCCATAAAATCTATATATTGGAAGTCATTTTCGTTGCCCATGATGATTAAGGCGGAATCTGATTTCAACTGATCGAACAGCATGTCTCTTTCGTAAAAACTATACTGCTCCTGCAATTGTTCAAATACCTCCTGATTAGAGGCTATTTTTAACAATAAGGTATCACGGGTTAAGCTATTAAAGTCTTGGGGATTTTGGATAAATAATGTGGTGGTACAATTATTATTATTAATTGTATTCTGATGTGTTTCAACAAAAAGATTCTGATAAAAAGGGTTGTTTATATTTACTTGTGGGTCATATAAGTAACTCCCATTCCAATACCATTTTATGGGATTTACAAAAGTAATGGCATCACCGTCTATTTTACGATAATATGGGTTGCCACTACCGTAGGAGCCCATCCAAAGGTTTTGAGAGTTGAGTGATGGACTTCCTTGGTCGGACATAGCGGTATAACTATCAAGATTAAAGCCCATATAACATTTCATAAGCTTATTACAAAAGAAATCGGTTCCGGTGCATAAGCCGGCGGTTCGTATTCCGGCGCCGAGTCTTCCCAGGTAATTATTCTTTACCAAGCCATGGGTAAAATCCGAAACGCCAATACCCCAAAGTTTCCTGTAATAGCCAAACTCAGCTGCAGAAACTATGTTTCTAATCACGTTATTGTCGGTTATTTTTGCAAAATCGCATTTTTCGGCTTTAATCCCCACCACGGCATTTGATGACAAAATGAAATCATAATTTGTTTCATCAAAGTTGATCTTGTTATTTCTAATCCAAACATGAGGAGTGTTAATGGTGGTTTGAAAGACATTTCCCTGCATATTGGTAACCCAAATACCTTTATATAATACGGAGCTAATGGTGTTGCTGTCTATTTCAACCGTACTACGGCTTTTTAAAAGGTTTTGTACCACAATACCGGTTCTAGCCAATGTAATGGTATTTGCAGTAATTTGGGCGAACAGATTTTTTTCTTTGGTGCATTCAATGGCTTTGTATCCCGTGTTATTAAATTGATTATTGATAATATAAGAGGCTATTCCATAAGTTTTAATGCCAGACCTTGTAAACTCAAAATAATTTTTCTTTAAGCCTTCTCTCCCAATATACACGGTATTGTTTATATGATCATAATCCATAGGATACACTGTAGAAATGGAAGAGCGATATGCGTGTATGGCTGTTGGAGTAGCGGGTCCCATGGGTTCCTGTAAGTTAGAGGTTCCAATATTAATATGTGAAAAAGCATTATTATATACATAGTACTTTGCATTATCGGAATACACGCCACAAAACATAGTTTGGAAGGTATTCTTAAAACTGGCATCCCCGGGATCACCTAAAACAAAGTTTTCAACATTACTGATATGCACTCCAGCGAGGGTGCTTTGGGCATGATAAGGGAAATAGGGTAAATAATCGGTGCCTGTGAAAACACTGCCTTTAATACTGGCAGGATGAAAGATTTGAGTGCCTTGGCTTGCCATGACTTTAAAATTGTTTACTTCAATGTTTGTATAGTTTCTTTCGAAAGTACAATAATTTAATGTAAAGTTACCACCATTAGAAGAAAAAATTGCATTTATAGCGTCACCAACAAAACTTTGATCCATGATAACATGCGCACTGGGATCAAGCATATAGATTCCGTCCCACATCCAGTTACATTTACTTGCCTCTAAGACACAGTTCCTGAATTCGACCGTAATTCCAGGTTTAACAGAAATTTTTGCAAGAGGTCCCATCCTAAAAGTACAATTTATAAATTGCACATTTGCATTAATAATTAGTTGTCCATTAACAGTATAGCTTATGGTATTGTAATTGAGGGATGAATTTAGTGTGTCGTTAAATAATGGGACGAAAGAAGGGTCTAAATTACAACAGTTAAACACCCTAAAGGAGTCGGTTTCGGAGCAAAAGCCATTAAATACGGTAAGCCGAATCCAAGTAAACTGACTTCCTGCAATAGGATAAGGATTCCACTGAATGTTTATTGAATTTGAGTTCCCATTGCCAATAATATTCCCCCAGGTATTATCTACATACCATTGATAAGTATAACCATTTTGCACCGGGACAGAATAGGTGGCAATAGTATCACAATTATTATTGTTTCCGGTAATGGTCAAATTAGAGGCTTGAGCCAACACCACTGCGGTAGCTACTGCCATTTCAGGGTAGCTCACCCATTCTCCTGTAGAGGTATTTAATAATGAATCTACCCTTACCGTTGCGTTATAATTGCCCGGTGCAGTATAAAAGTGGGTTACACAACTGTCGTGAAGGGTTGTTGTACCCCCATCTCCAAAATTCCAATTCCAGCTTGTAATACTGGGTTCTATAATGTACTGTGGTGCTAAATTACAATCAAAAGAGGCGCATAAAGAACTCTGATTCCCAAAGCATACCGTGTCTGTATGGATGTTTAAGCCCAGTTTAAAATTTACCCGAACAGAGTCCACAACCGTATCACAGAGATTATATGCATGTAAATAAATGAATGTGAAGCCCGGTTGAGTGCTATAATAGGTTTGAGATAGACCCGGTGAATTCATAATTTGTGAACTTCCTCCAAAGGTAATAAAATAATTTACATTTTCTTGTGTTGTGAAATTAATTCTGAAATTCTTTAACACGCAAATGGTGTCATTATTATTAATAATTTGACTTGGGTCATCGGTGGTGGTTACAGTAAATGAATTACTTACAGGAGGTGCAAGAACTTTAATCTTATGGTAGTAAAATCTTTTTATTCCATTAACACATCCTGTTGCTACGGGTCTTATATAATAATCGCCGGCCGAGTTTGGGATAAACCAATATCCTAAATCTTGAGCAATATAATTGATGGGATGTGGAAATGGAGTGGTAGTTACCGCAGTAGTGGTGTTTGGAAATAAAATTTCATAATGAATTGAATTGCAAAGATCTTGATTATATCCCGGAAATGGATCGGAAGCTCCCTGCATGGCCATCCAAACATTCCCGGATGGAAACACCAATAATGAATCTCCTATACAAATAGTACCTAATGAAAAAGTGACAGTTGAAATGCTATTATCAACAATTGGTAGTATTGTGACTCCTGTTTTTGGATTGTAGGAGTTAATATAAGGTTCCTCAACCTTACTAAGGTCAATAAATCCAGAATGCGACAAATGAAATTTCATTAAATATGCATTGCCGACATTTAAATTTGTCAGTAGGAAACTGTTGTTTGATTGTATTACATTAATAACAGTAAGGCTATTACAAATACCTGAAAATGCTTCAGCATAGGAAACTTCAGCATTTATAGAGTCGTTATTAGGATTTAACCTAAATTCTACATCGGCTTCTGTTGCGGTAAATTGAACCCAAAATACGGTATCATTTATTTGGTACTGGTTGGTTTCATTTGTTTGATAAACCACTGCGGTTTCGCAGGTACTTTGCCCACTACCTATTTTCGGTAAAAAGAAAGCGAGCCCTAAAAGGCAAAACAAAATTGTAAAATTGTACTTCTGTTTCATGTGATCATATTTAAAATTTTCCTTACTCATTGGCTTTTCAGGATTACCGCCCGTTTTTTAGAGATTCGAAGGTTTTTCTTTCGAAAACGAAGAATCTCTTCAAGTGGTTTCATCTCCACATTTCCTGTTTACGCTCAAAGGCGATTATATAAGCAATGGTATGGTCACGAATGCATACATTAGAAAATAGGTTTTGGGAAATGCACACAGAAATCCAATGCCACTTTGGGGCAAGTATAAATTTGGGCGCTTAATAAGAATAGGTGGAAATAAAAGGCTTGGGTTAGAGCAGCTCTCTCTCTCTCTCTACAAAATTAGGCTTTTGGCTAAAAACAGTAGATTCAAATATGGTGTTTTTTGTAAAAATTTCATTTTGCATGAAGCAAATATAATATAATAAATGCTAATTTGATATTTATTAACAAAATAAAATTGCAAATAATGTTTCTTCCCTGTTGCAAATGCCTCAAGCAGGTTTTCCCTGTACTTATTTTAAAAATGATATTTCAACTAAGCGTTAACGTAAAATGCTTGGGGTATGGAGTTTTGAAACTTCATAAGGCTTAATTATATCATTTCCGTATATGTATTAATCCGGTCTTCGTTACCTTGATAGTGCAAAAAAACCTTAGCAATGAAACTTTAGGTAAATTCTTTAGCCAATATTATAATTCGGAATGGTATGAAATATCAGGATAGAGACAATTGAATACGTCTGAAATAGAAAAAACAAAAGTACGTTTTTACAAAGGTATATTTAAAAAGCGACTCCATTTCTTTCTAAATATTCTCTTTATCCTATCACCTCAGTTGCGCATTCCGATAAAAACATTGTATTTCCCTTTTTTCAACAGCAGCACAAACCTATAATGATATTATATTTACTCGTGTTCCTCACCAAGGATTCCCAATAAAGATATTGTAATTGTAGTATAACATCAATATCGCTAAACAATTAAAATATTACATTCATCCTATTGCATCAGCAACACTTCTTATTGGGATATTATATTTATTGTATTACTTAAACAACGTATTGCTATAAACATACCATAGTGATAGCAATAAAAAACAATGATGGAGCAAAATATTTTGCAAAATATTTGACTTTATATGTTTTAGTATATTAAATTTGTATCAAACCAATAAATTTCATTTTATGATTAATCTTACATCTTTTTTCCTCTTTCCGTTTAACGATGTTCGTGCAGCAAAAACGGAATCATTTAAGTTTTGCGAAGACCACAATTCGCGTTTAATAAAATCGGTAGCCGAAGGACAACCTTTCAACGATTTGCTGGCGCCAACTCAAACCTGCTTAGATGCCTTGCGTCAGAGCTTTGAAGGGGGTGCATCTACTCAAGCACAACAGGAATCGAAAACCCTCGCAGTGGATCTGATTATTTCCGAATTTATTAAAAAAGTAGTGCATTATGGTCCGGCAATTATGGTGCATTTTGATAAAAATTCGGTTGAATATGAACAAATATATCCGCATGGTCGCACCGAATATCTGAAAACCAACAAAGGCAGTGCCAGCAAACTGATGAGCCAGTTTTTGATGGGCATTAAAGCCAATATGGAATCGCTTGGAGAAGCTATGGTAACCGATATACAGGATGTATATGACCGCTATGTGGCAGCCCGGAACGAGCAGTTGCAAACAAAAGAAAGCAATGCCGGATTAAAGGGTTCGTGGGAAGAAAATTTAACCAATATGTGGCATCAAATTCATATCAATGTGCTTAGCATTGCCCTTGCCAATCCTGGAAAACCTGAAGTAGTGAGCCGTTACTTTACCCAAAGCATTTTAAGACTTAAAAAACACACAAAGTCAGCTACAAAAAGTGGAGTAATTTTGCTTACGGTGCCTAAAAACAGTCTGACAGTGGCAAACATCAGCTATTCGGTTGAAGACACACTCTTGCTTAACAATACCGGAGGGGTAAACCTTTCATATTTTGGCGCAGATACCGCCGATAGCACAAAACCCGATACTGCCAGCGAACTTCAGTCAGGAGAAGAAAAAGAAGTTACAGCAGTTTCCTTAGGTGCACCAACTAATACGTTTCTTATTATTGCCAATGAAACGGAATCTGATGGAGAGATAGAAATATCGCTGCTGTAAGGAGGTTAACTTTTATAAAATTCAAAAAAACGATCTCAGTTTTGGGGTCGTTTTTTTATTGCTCAATTCAAAAATATCGACTCTTAAGCTAAGACAGATTCTATATTCTTTCACAACAACGTCTTTTTGAGTAGTACATATTAGATTACGGAATTTATAGTGATTACGATAATGCTCTGAAAACATAGCAATTGAAAGTTTTCCGGGGAAATTTATTGAAACATCCTACTTATATGTCTTAGAATCAATTCGTAGTTATAGATGAATGAGATTTATCTTTTGTAATGGTATTTATACAAAATCACCATATTTTTTTTAGCTGAACTGTCTTCAACCGCTTCTGTCAATTTCCGAAGGATTCCATTTCTAAAATGGTAAGTATATATTGATTTGCAATAATTTGAATCACTTCCCCTTTGCTTTTTAATGCTAATTGGGAAAGTGCATGTAGGGTCCCATTCCGTTTCTATCTCTTCGTTCACTCCTTGCGTATGATGTGTGGAAGAGAAACTTTTATGATCTTTAAACCAAATCGTTTGAAGCCACTGATCACCTCCGGCACAGCACTCCTCACCTGCCCCGCCTCCGGAAGTGATATTTTTAATTTGACCCGAAGAATTAAAGTTAATTATTTGGGGACTAAACCATGGATGTGAACCCATATTGTGGAGCTGCAAAAACGAAGTGTCAACTGGAGGTAGAGGATATAAATAAAATGAGGTGTCGTTAATTTTTTGAGCATGGCTGTATAAAAGCAAAAAAGAATCACGGGGGCTAATGTTTTGGATGTTTTCATGAAATAACCCAAGGCGGATTAAGATATCGTATGGGTTTTCAAGAGTATCAAGGGGCTCAAAATAGGGAACTTGCGCTTTATAAGGTTCATTTTTAATTACATTGTATTTCAGGGTGGAATTCACCTTCCATTTCCTGTATTTCTTTTTCAAGGCCTGTTTGGCGGTAATATTTGCACTTACATATCCATTCTGGCAGAAAGCTGCTGGTTTTTCGAAAATAAAACATTCCAATAAAATCAACAGGATAAAGCTTAGAGTTCTTTTGTTCAAGATTTTGATATTAATAGGTGTATTGAGTATTCTTAACTAAAATCATACCATTCAATTTTTGGTTAATGAGTCTTCTTCTAATCAAACACCTTTTAAGATAACAAAAAACTGCTTACTTCGATGAGTCTTTTAGCATCTCCTTCTTTCATTTCAACTTTTGGGAAAGTTCTTTCTTTTTTCCAAGCATAGCAAACTCCTTTTTTATGATGCTTGCTAATTTCATTGATTACCGAAAAAATATTCTCGGCTGATTTCTCAACCGAAATGCCGATAATCTTATTCATTATTTTTACAAACAACCGCATGGGCTGAGGTTCATTGGCTAAAATCTTGGTTTTCACAAGACCGGGCATATATAAGTTTAATGGCACACTATGATTTTCGTTATATTCTCTTGTAAACACATTCATTGCCCATTGCCATCTGGTCAAGCCTTTTCTTCCTGTAAAATTCTTTTCAATGGTCAAATCTTCAAAATCAATTCGGCTATAATCCATTCCCACTACGGAAAGAATTTGTGAGTTTTCAGTTTGTTCTAAAATTTCTTCAAAACGCTTTATCATCAAAGCTCTTGAAAGATAACCAACCGCAAAATTTTGCTCATTGCCTTCTTCTGTTATCATTCTTTCGTTGGCGATGGCATTTGCATTTAAAAGCAAAACATCCAGTCTTGAGTTTTCATTTAAAAAAGAATTCACTGCCTTATTTACATCCTTCAGTATAGACAAATCACAAACAATGACTGAAACCGCTTTACTTATTTTGCTAAGTTCAGAAAGCGTGTCTTCGCATTTTTTGGGGTTTCGTCCGAGAATTACTACTTTCCACCCTTCCGATAATAATTTTTTAGCCGTTGCTTTACCAATGCCATCCGTTGCCCCTGTAATCAAAGCCGTTTTCATCCATTTATCCTTTTAATTGTTTCATTGCTGTGCCCCAATCTTCCAAATGATGAACCGAAGTTAGTTTGCCATCAATAACCGTATGGAAATCGATTGACATTATCTTGAATGACTTTGTTCCATCCGTTGGAAGGCCCATAAAATCGCCATTGGGGGTTCCACTTACTAAACTGCGAACTACATATTTATTACCATCGATAGCAATATCTTGTGGTTCCCATTTCAAATCCGGAATTAATTTCCAAAAGAATTCTACTTGTCCAATCAATGCCGGTTTTCCTTTGCTATCAAGAGAACCATACGAAATAAAATCGTCCGCCAAAACTTCGCTTAAAATTGAAGTAGGTGTAGTTTCTGTGTTTACGGTTAATGCCTTTTTGTAAAAGTCAGTTAATGCTTCCTTATTCTTTTCCATTTTTCAATAATTTTAAATGATTAATATGTCTGCAAAATAAGCAAGGTTTCATTCTTTGTACAATGGACAAATCATCCTTTATATGGTACTTTTGGGAAGGTTAATTTTAAGATAACTTTCTCTAAATTCTAAGGCTGTAGTTTTGGTGTGTTTTTTAAAGTAACGAATAAAATAGGCAGGGTCATCAAAGCCTAATTTTTGTCCAATTTCTTTGATAGATAAGTTGGTGTGCACTAAAAGGCGCTTGGCTTCCAGTAAAATTCTTTCGTTGATGATTTCTTTAGGTAGTTTGTCCAAAACTTTTGAAGTAGCTTTCCCCAATCGCTTTTCGGAAATAAAAATGAGCTGAGCATAATCATTGACGCTTTTTAACCGGGTATAGTTTACTTCCAATAAATCTCGAAACAGCAAGGTATAATCAAGGTCCGCACCCTTTTTGAGTTCCGTATAACCTTGTTTACGCTTTTCTCTTTCGGATAGCAGTAAAAAATTATGAAGTAAGTTTTTTAAGAGAATAGGTTTAGAATGGTCGGCGGGCAAAGTCAATTCTTCAGTTATTTGATTACAAATTTGGATGTATTTTTCAAAATCGGATTCCATTAGTTTTAAGATTGGTTTGTCCGAAAGGTCGTTAAATAAAATGCTACTTCTTAAATACTTGGTGTCGGTTTCTGTGGTGCAAAAGAATTCGTCAGTAAAAACCAAAACCCTCCCTTCGTATTGTAACATGGGATCAAACTGATGCACACGGTCTTTATTGATAAACAATAAGGTATAAGGTTCTATCGATATAGGCTCAAAATCAACAACATGAGTTGGGCAACAATTTTCAAATAAAAAGATATGGTAAAAATTGGTACGATGTGGCTTAACCAAATGGTCTTTACTCACTAAAGTCAATTTGCGTAAATTTACGACCTCTATTTGAATGTTGGCACTTGCTTTAAAATCAAGTTTCTCGATTTTGTCACCCATGTATTTACATAAAATGCAAAGATAGTTTTTTGTTTTTAGGGATAGAGATTACAAAAAACCATTACCACATGCTATTCAAATTCAGGAAGTGAAAAGGGATATCGAATATTTAATATTGAGTCTTAATGTGCATTCAATACTTTAACCACCTCTTCCTTAGAAATAAAACCTTGGTGAGACCAAATTTGCTTTTGGGTTTTATACAAATAAAGGACAGGAATGTCTTGGACTTTAAGTTCTTTAATGAGCGCTTTGTTGGCATCTACATCAATTCTCACCACCTCTACTTTTTCTTTCATTTCCTTGGATATTTCGGCCAAATACGGTTTCATTTTTTTGCAAGGAGCACACCATTCTCCATAAAAATCGATAAGCATCAACTTCTTCGTTTTCAGCAATGCATCATAATCGGCTCTGCTCATTCCTGCAGTTGCTTTTGTAACAGCAGTATTTTCATTAGTTTCAGGCAGGTTAGCAGCCCTCCAACTCATCATACCGCCCGTAAGGTTATACACCTCTTTAAAACCCATAGAACTCATGGTTTTCATAGCGTAAGAACTACGCGAGCCGCTCAAACAGTATAGATAAACGGGTTTGGTTTTATCTAAAGTGCTGATTTTCTGATTGAAATCATTAGCGTTAACATCAATGTTTCGAGCATTTTTGATATGGCCTTTGGTAAATTCAGCAGGGGTGCGCACATCTACCAATTGTGCTTTAGGGTTTTGTTTCAGTTTGTTCTGAAATGAGGCTGCATCAATGTTTTTACCCGTTTGGGCATAAGCAATACTGCTTAAACTAAGGCTTAATAATCCAATAACGATGGAAAAGATTTTTTTCATAGGTATATGTGTTTGAAATGTTGATAGAATTAAAACTTTAATTTTTGATGTTGGTAATATGTTTTTTATATCCTACAATAAGAGAGGTTGGACTTCGAGTCCCGATTTGTCGGGATCGAGAAGTCCGGCTTCCCTTGCAATGGTCATCTCGATCACAGCAATTTACTCCAACTCCTTAGCAATAGCAATGGCTGCAATGGTTCCATCGGCTACCGCAGTGGTAATTTGACGGTACTTTTTACTGATGATATCGCCAACAGCAAAAACACCCGGGATGCTGGTTCTCATATCTTCATCGGTTTTTATGTAACCCCAATCATCGAGATCAAGCACTCCTTCAAAAAGTTCTTTATTTGCCTTAAACCCAATGAAAATAAACACCCCGTCGCTAATCAATTGCGTAATTTCTTTGGTTTGAAGGTTCTCAACTTCGGTCACCATTCTATTTCCTTCCTTTTTGAAACTTCGAGGTTCGTGTTGGAACATCACCTGAATTTTCGGATTGGCAAGTAATTTTTCTTGCGCCATCTTGTTTGCAGTGAGCTTATCGAATTGATGCACCATGGTAATCTTACTTGCAAAGCGGGAAATAAATTCAGATTCTTCTACCGCTGCATTTCCTCCGCCAATGACCACTACTTCTTTATCTACAAAGTACTTTGCATCGCAGGTAGCACAATAGGAAATTCCATGTCCTTTTAGCTCTTTTTCTCCTGCAGCACCGGTTAAATTGGGTGCAGTACCTGTGGCAATAATAATGCGTTTTGCTTTTAAGGTTTCAAATTCATCAATTACGACTTCGTTTTTATGTAAATCAACCTTAGTAACATCTACGGCTACTTTATATACTGTTCCGCAAAGTTTGGTTTGCTCGCTCATGTTGTGCGATAGCATATAACCTGCTTGTGGTTCAATAAATCCGGGGTAATTGGAAACTTCATGGGTGGTGGACACTTGTCCGCCGGGTAAGGCAATATCTACCAATACTGTATTTACTTTTGCTTGACACAAATATAAGCCTGCCGTTAAACCACCGGGACCTGCTCCTAATATAATAACATCAAATTCGGTTATAGAGGGTTTTATTTGAGATTGGATTACTGCTACCCTATCCGAAGAAATCATGCTGTTCAGGTTTGCAATAATTTCACTTTTTTTTATGCCTCCGCTTAACCTCGTTGCAACTTCTTTTCCTTCATTATAAAACAATAATGTTGGTGAAGATTTTACCCCCAACTCGTCTGCCAACTCACGGTTTTTCTGACGAAAAATCTTCAAAAACTTCACATCATTACCATATAATAATGATAAGGCTTCATATTTCGAAGCCAGGGCTTCGCATGGGGGACATTCTGAAGAATAAAAATCAAGAACTACTTTCCCTCCAAGTAAAACTTCTTTTTCAAATTCCGCTGCTGTAATTTCTTTCATGTGGATATGTATTAGATTTCTTGAAAATTCGCTTTAAACCCTAATTCCAGCAATTCTGTTATGGGGCGACAATCGGCAGTATTACAGCTACCATTATTATTTTTGGCAACGGATCCACAACCGCCTCCACAGGCTAACTGTACACTGCATTCCTTACATTCGGAAATGGAAGTAACGTCTCTCGATTCCCATTGGCTTACGGCGCTTTTATTTATGTTAACTTCCGGATAATAAGTACCCAAAACTTCGTCCGATTTCCCAACGGTTGCGGTACAAGAATAGATTTGTCCTGTAAAATCGAATGCCCATTCCGATTTACATGCCGGACATGAATCGAATAATGGAGATGGCAATTTTCCGTTTTCAGCAAGAAATTTTGAAATGGAATACGATGGTTTATAAAATTCAAGGATTTCGGGGTAACGTTCAATAAGATTATACATGCTTTGGTATAAACCAATTCTATCGAAAAGTTTAGTTGGCGCCGACTGACAATGATGAAGCTCATAATTTCTGCCAATCTGAGTCTTAAAATAAGGGCTTTTTGTCCAAGCTTTTTCTATTGCAAATCTTGCCAATTCGGGCAAATTATCAATGTTTTCTTTATCGACAACCATTCTCAAATTCACCATCAATTTATTGTCAATACAAGCATCTATTCCTTCCACAATTTTATCGAAAGTAGCACCACCCCCTTTCAGAAAACGACGGGTATTATGAACATCCCCGGTGCCGTCTAAGGTAATTTGAATTTCTCGAATGCGTCCTTTCTTCAGTAAATCAACATATTCGACCAAAGTGTATCCATTGCTAACAAAACAAAGATCGATTCCGGCCTCATTAGACTTTTGAATGATATAGGAAATAATTTCCTTTTGTTTGGGAGAATTCAGCAAAGGTTCACCTCCAAATATCGTAATGTACTTTTTCTTTACCGAAAATGTTTTTAAAATGTAAGAAAAGAATGCATCAATAATCTCATTTTGTAAAGTAGCGCTTGAATGTTCGTATTCGTCCTGATAACAATAGGAACAGGCAAAGTTGCAGCTGTAATTGGGCACAAAAAAGAGTTGAATTTCATCATCATCTCTTTCATCAATAAAATCGAGGTACTTATTCTTAAAAAGCTTGGTTTCAGCATCAATGTTTGCTAAATATCCTTTTTCAAACATTTCCTGAATAAAAGACTCGTCTTCCAATTTTTCACCTTTGCTGAGTGCTTGAACTTTCATCGCCTCTGCCGGCTCAAGAACATCTGCATTCCCTGAAAGGATATTTACAATGAAATAATTTTCAGAGTCCTTTATTTGTGAGAAAATGTTATGCTTTGAGAAATACATGGTTCCTTTATTGATTGGCCTTGAAATGCATCAAATTCATTAACCTAATCGTGACAGCCCGGAACGTTTTTTGAGGATTTGGCACAACATAAAGCGTTATTTGCTTTGGCTTCTAATTTTTCTTTTTTAATTAAGCTTTTCATGTTTATTAAATTAAATGGTTAAATATACAGTTTTTTTTATTTCGAACAACCGCACCCACATCCTCCGGAAGGTTTTTTACCGGCAATGGTCCAACTGCATACCATCACTTGCCCTTTCGGATATGGATCCGATTCTTCAATTATTTCGAGTGAAGTAAATCCCGCTTGTGCCAGTTGTTCAAGATATTCTCCTCTGGTAACCGAACCTGCCCAGCATTCTGAAATGGCGACAGGGTCATTTCTATATTCTTCAGGGATTGTGGAAGTTGCATAAATATCGCTTACTATAAACCGACCTCCCTTTTTAAGAATACGGAATATTTCATTCCAAGTTTTCTGCTTGTTTTCAGCATGGTTAATGGTGCAATTAGAAATTACCAAATCCGCAATTGCGTCATTTAATATAATGTCTTCTAAGGTGCTTTTGATAAACTTCACATTGGAAACTTCCAGTTTTTCGGCAGTTTGAGTTGCTTTTTCTATCATGCCATCCGAAATATCAATCCCATACACAAAACCTTTCTCTCCCACTGCTTCAGCAAGTCTGATTACATCAGTTCCACGTCCGCTTCCTAAATCAACACATACTTCATTCGGTTGGGCTTCAGCATAGTTTAAAGCACCACCACATGATAAGCAGCAATCTGATGTGGCTAAATCGCTGTACCTTTTATTTATTTCTATAATGCTCATTTTGATTTTGCTTTAACATTTTCCACTTGCACAGGGGCTATTGGTAATAAACAAGCCCAACAAACTGCCGAACAGAATACTCATAAACGGATTGCTTGTGATGGCACATTGCCCACTGGAGCAGCCAACAAAATGATAATAAAGATATCCGCCAATGCCTCCAAGGATAACCGCAGAAGCAGGTTTCCAAAAATACCACGACTTCAATAAACTTTTTATCGTTTTGGGTCTTTGATTTACCTCGCAATTATTTTCCATTTCTTTTATTAAAATTTTACGCTGCAAAGATAAAAATAAAAAATAAATAAATCGCAATAATATCACTTAAATCTTTTTAATGACACTTATTTTAATCTATCATTTCACTCTATTTCTATCTTTTCCTTGCAAATGCAATTATATGACCATCTAAATCAGCAAGATAAGCCACTTCATCGCCCCAATCTCTCAAAGCAAGTGGTTGAATTAACTTACCTCCGGCAAGGAGAGTGCTTTCTATATAAATCTCCGGTTCATCCAGTACAAAATACAATTCACAACGAGGAATTTGCTTGGCCTCGGATGGATGTATAATTCCCTCACCTAAAAGACGTTTAATTCCGGAAGCCGGCATTAATCCTAAAGTCGTACATGGATTAATAGGAAATTCAGTCATCCCTGGCACATTCATTGTAGGTTGAAGTCCAAGAGAATTCATATAAAAAGTTGTACTTCTCTGTTGATCTTCCACATACAAGATGATGTTCATTTGATTAAATGTATTTTTCATATTACATAAATAAAGAAGTCAAAAATAAATATTAAAATCATGAGAAACCTCAGGCAGTTTTTAGTTTTATTATCCATGGGGATCCTTTGTAATGCATTTGCAGGCAAACCTCCGGTAAAAGTTACTGTATATTTTACAAATTCGTATTGTGGAGGTGCTTACCCACCAAAAGAGATACTAGAAAGTTTCCAGAAAGAACGCTTAATGATTAATTCCACTATTTTATTGAAAAGCAAAGGGAATAAATCCATTACTGTAAAAACGGACAATAAAGGCGTTTTTACTTCGCCTTTGGCAGCAGGCACTTATGATATGTATATGACGAAAAACTATAGTGATACCATGGGATGTGCATTTAATTACCGATGCGAAATGTGGTTACAACACTGTTTTGGTCAGCTCACTATAACCAAAGGAAATAAAACACATTATAAGTTTGTTTTTAGCTTTGGCTGCAATCCCTGTGAGCCACCCCGACCATAAATTTTAATTGTTTGGAGGCTTTCTTTTCAAATCAATTTAAAATAAGGTTAATTTTGGCTTTTAAAATCAAATTGAATGAAAAGAATTTTAATTTCCTTATTTGTCAGCTTATTATATGCTTCAACCATTTTCAGCCAATCTCAAGCGGAAATCAACTTTTTACAAAAACCTCCTATTGTAGATGGTATTTTAGATGATGGATTATCCAACTTGCCGATTCGTGAATTTTCGAAAGTGGATAAATCGGATAAAAACAATCCTGACATCCATGCAAATTTCAGATTGGCTTATACTTATGAATACTTATATGTTTTTGTTGAAATTGAAAGCGACCAAGTAAATATGCGTGACCGCGGATTTCAAAACGGCGATGGGTTAGCATTGGTAGTAGCGAATCCTAAGTCAAACGCCTCTCCTTCTGATGAATTTTATGTTCTTGGGTTTTCGCCACAAACTAAAGCTGAACAATTATGGCAAAAGCAAGTGTTTTTATACAAGAATTCCGATATGGTACTCAATTTCATGAGAACTTGCAAGTTTGCTTATACCACTCAAAGCGGAAAAACCTATTATGAAATATTAATCCCTTGGAAAGAAATACACCCCTGCCACCCTTGGTTTATGAAAAACATGGGACTCAATTTGTGTTTCTATAAAGCCATTGGAGATAAACAAGTAAACGAATATTACTTAAAATACGACAAAGACATTCAATCGGAAAGAAGCACAAGATATTATTCCACTTTCAGTTTTCAAAAACCTGAATTGCATGATGATTTTCAATGGTTTGCCATGCTTAGCCAGAATAACATTTCGAAACAGGATACCTTGTATTTTCAAGTCGCGGGCGTTTCTTCGAAAAAAGATTCCGACCAAGTGTCTTTATACATACAATACGGCGAAGGTGAGAGGGCTTCGGCGCGATTGATAAACTTAAACTTAAACAAGGACGTTAGCGTGCAACAATTTCCAGTGAGAACCACTGAACTGGGTGCCGGAGGGTATTCATTAAAATGGTTTGGAAATAAATTTTCAGTACAAGGCGACAATGGATTAAGCATTTTGCCTCAGGTGGACTTTATGAAAATATCAATTCAGATAGAAAAACTAAAATCAAAACTTTCGGAGGGTAGTATCACCACTTTAAAATACCATTTAAAAAACATCACCGAATATAAAAGAAAACTGAAACCTTATGAAACTGCAGCGTATTACAGAGTAATTCTCAGTAATTTCATTGAACTACTGGATGCGGCGATTAAAGGAAAAGATATCATTGCCGATAAAATCGGGATTCAAAGACGAGCTTTTACTTCGAATATAGACACAACTATACAACCTTATAGCATAAAAATCCCGAACAGCTTTAATAAAACAAAAAAATATCCTTTAATGGTTTATATCCATAACGGAAATGAAGATGACAGAACGGTATTAAAAAACAACAGTGTAAACTATGGAAATTTCATTGAACTCGCTCCTTATGCCAGAGGCACCAGTTCATATTACATGGCAGACAGCTCCATTATAGACATTAATGAAGCCATTTCGGATGTAAAAAAGAATTATCCTATCGATTCTTCTTGCATCATTTTAAATGGTTTGGGATTGGGTTCCTACGGGGCTTATGTCGCTTTTATTGGAAATGCATCCGTATATAAAGGCATGGCTCTTTATTCAGGAAATATGAATGAAACAGGAAAAACCTTTGGTAAGGATTTTCCTGATTTTTCTCAAATTAAAGACATGAAAATATACAAGGGAAAATACATTTTTATATACCACGAAAAAAGCGATAAGAATTACCCCTTTGCCATGGTGCTTAGTTTGGTCGAAAGGTTGAAAAAAGCAGGAGCTATAGTTGATTTTTACTCCGACGAAAATGCAAAAGGAGATGTAACCCAATTCATGGCATCAAAATATTTGGAATGGCTCGATAAAATCAGCCCTAAACCCTAAGTTTTCATTTTAAATCACAAAAAACAAATTATGGATTTTTTAAAACTATTTCTTGATTTCATCTTACACATTGATGTTTACTTGCAGATTTGGGTTTCCGATTACAGAACCTGGACCTATGCCATTTTATTTCTCATTATTTTTTGTGAAACCGGTTTGGTCGTCACACCATTTTTACCCGGCGATTCATTGCTATTTGCCGCAGGAAGCATTGCCGCTTTACCGGGGGAACCTCTAAATGTAGTTATTTTAATTTTCATTTTAATGACCGCAACCTTTCTGGGTGATAATTCCAATTATTTTATCGGTAAGTTTTTAGGAGAAAAATTGTACGAAAAAGATTATCGTTTAATTAAAAGAAAATACATAGACAAAACCCATTCATTTTATGAAAAACATGGAGGCAAAACCATTATCATAGCAAGGTTTATGCCCATTATTAGAACCTTTGCCCCCTTTGTAGCCGGAGTAGGGAAAATGAAATACTTTCGATTTTTAAGCTTTAGTGTTGTGGGCAATATTTTATGGGTGAACCTGTTTATTTGGTTTGGATTTCTCTTTGGACAAACCGAAATTGTGAAAAAGAACTTCAGTTTGGTTATCCTCCTGATTATTTTTATTTCAGTATTGCCTCCGGTGCTTGGAATTATCAAACACAAATATTTCAGTAAAGCCTCTTGATTTTTCTGAATTCTTCTAAAGAATTAATTGATTGCATGATATAATTTCATATCTTTGCACCTCTTTTTAAAAAGTACATGATTAATATTACGCTACCCGATAATTCAGTAAGGCAATACGAAAGTGGAGTTACGGCTCTGGACATTGCCAAGAGTATTAGTGAAGGTCTTGCACGAAATGTGCTGGCTGCAAAAGTAAACGATATGGTTTGCGATGCTACCCTTCCTATTCATGCTGACGCTAAATTGCAACTCCTTACTTGGGACAACGAAGAAGGTAAATCTACCCTCTGGCATTCTTCTGCTCACTTAATGGCCGAAGCCGTTGAAGCCCTCTACCCCGGTGCCAAATTTGGTATTGGTCCCGACATTGAAAATGGATTTTATTACGACATTGACCTTGGCGAAAGAAGCATCTCAAGCGAAGACTTCAAGAAAATTGAAGATAAAATGCTTGAAATTGCCCGAATAAAAAGCACTTACCAAAGAAAAGAAGTAAGTAAAGCGGAAGCCATTCAATATTTTACTGAAAAGGACGATCCTTATAAACTGGAACTCATCAACGACTTAACCGACGGACAAATCACTTTTTATCACTCCGGTAATTTTACCGATTTATGCCGTGGGCCTCATATTCCCGACACAGGTTTTATCAAAGCGGTAAAAATCATGAGTGTTGCCGGTGCATATTGGAGAGGCGATGAAAAACGCAAGCAACTTACCCGTTTATATGGCATTACTTTCCCAAAACAAAAAGAACTTACGGATTACTTAGTCTTGCTGGAAGAAGCTAAAAAACGCGATCACAGAAAACTGGGGAAAGAATTGGAATTATTTACCTTCTCACAAAAAGTGGGACAAGGTTTGCCCTTATGGCTTCCTCGTGGTGCTCAATTGCGTGAAAAACTAGAACAATTCTTAAAGAAAGTTCAACGTCAAGCCGGATACCTTCCTGTTATTACTCCTCATATTGGAAATAAGGAATTGTATGTAACTTCCGGTCATTATGAAAAATATGGTCAGGATTCTTTCCGCCCTATTGCTACCCCAGTTGAAGGAGAAGAATTTTTCTTAAAACCCATGAATTGTCCGCATCATTGCGAAATCTATGCGAACAAACCGCATTCATATAAAGATTTGCCTTTACGTTTGGCTGAATTCGGCACCGTATATCGTTACGAGCAAAGTGGTGAACTTCACGGGCTTACGCGCGTGAGAGGTTTTACTCAAGACGACGCTCACATTTTCTGCCGTCCCGACCAAGTAAAAGAAGAATTCATTAAAGTTATTGATATTATTTTGTTGATATTCAAAGCCCTTGATTTCAAGGATTTTGTTACTCAAATTTCGCTTCGCGATCCCAACAATAAAGAGAAATATATTGGTAGTGATGAGAATTGGGAAAAATCGCAACAAGCCATCTTAGAAGCGGCTCAAGAAAAAGGGCTTAAAACGGTTATTGTTGAAGGTGAAGCAGCCTTTTACGGTCCTAAAATGGACTTCATGGTGAGAGATGCTATTGGACGAAAATGGCAATTGGGCACCATTCAGGTAGATTATAACCTTCCTGAACGCTTTGAACTGGAATACACCGGAAGCGACAATGGAAAACATCGTCCGGTAATGATACACAGGGCTCCTTTTGGATCTATGGAACGCTTTGTAGCGGTTTTAATAGAACATTGCGCCGGAAATTTCCCCTTATGGTTGACTCCAGATCAGGTGATTATTCTGCCCATCAGCGAGAAATATCAAATTTATGCCGAAAAACTTTTACAGTTGTTAAATATTTCCGAAATTCGCGGCCAAATTGACGATAGAAGCGAAAAAATCGGGAAAAAGATTCGTGATGCCGAAATTCAGAAGATTCCTTACATGTTAATTGTAGGAGAAAACGAAGAAAAAGACAGCACCGTTTCCGTAAGAAAGCACACCCACGGGGATTTGGGAAGCATGAGTGCCGAAAGTTTTGTAGCCCTTGTTGTTGATGAAATTAAACAAATGACTCAATTCGAGATATAACGTAATAAATATTCACTTTTTAAAAAAGGAGACATTATAGCAACAAAATTTCCATATAGACCCAAAAGTACGAGCAATACTTCGTCTAATAACTTTAGGAACGCTTCTCGCAGACAAAAAGAGGAACTTCATAAAATTAATCAGTACATCACCTCCCCTATGGTTCGTTTGGTAGGTGAAAACATTGAACCCGGAATATTTAACCTCAGAGAAGCTTTAACCTTTGCAAACAATCTGGAGTTGGATTTGGTAGAAATATCTCCTACAGCCAATCCCCCGGTTTGCAAAATCATTGATTATAAGAAGTTTCTTTATGAACTTAAGAAGAAACAAAAAGAAATTAAAGCAAAAACGGCTAAAGTTACCATTAAGGAAATCAGGTTGGGACCCAATATTGATGACCATGATTTCAACTTTAAGTTAAACCATGCCATGAAATTTCTGAAAGACGGAGATAAAGTAAAAGTGGATGTGTTTTTTAAGGGCAGATCCATTGTTTACAAAGAACAAGGGGAAATCGTTTTATTGAAATTTGCTCAAGACCTGGCAGAATTTGGAAAGCCTGAACACCTTCCTAAATTAGAAGGAAAGCGAATGATTATGATTATGACCCCGGTAAAAAAGAAATAATTTTTTTGAATTAATATAAACCACAGACAGATGCCAAAAATGAAGTCGAAATCCAGTGCCAAAAAAAGGTTTGAATTAACCGGCACCGGTAAAATTAAAAGAAAGCATGCTTACAAAAGCCACATCTTGACTAAAAAATCAACCAAGCGCAAACGTAATCTTACGTATTTCGCCATCGTTGACAAGACAGATGCAAGCAATGTAAAACAAATGCTTCAACGTTAATCACATTATTAACCATTACTTTTAGCACAAAGTGATCTGAAACAAAGGTCCGCTAAAGTAAAAACAAACACATTATGCCAAGATCAGTAAATTCAGTTGCGTCAAAAGCACGCAGAAAAAAAGTCCTGAATCAAGCCAAAGGCTATTTCGGACGCAAGAAAAACGTTTACACCGTTGCAAAAAATCAAGTTGAAAAAGGCTTAGGTTATGCTTATCGTGACCGTAAGACCAAAAAACGCAATTTCCGTGGATTATGGATTATCAGAATTAATGCCGGAATCAGAGAACAAGGAATGTCTTACTCCGTTTTTATGGATAAACTCAACAAAAACAACATACAAATCAATCGTAAGGTTTTAGCCGACCTTGCCTTGAATAAACCGGAGGCTTTCAAAGCCATCGTAGATATGGTTAAATAACAAAAAAAGGCTGTCGTTTGGCAGCCTTTTTTGTTTCATGACTTCGTCAAAGATTCACCCTGAAAATTGCTGAAGAAATTTTCAGCAAATGCCTTAACATTCAATTTGACTTTTGGAGTTTAGAATATTATTTAATGATACTCAACCATTATAGAGGTAAAGTCAAATATTAAGTTGTTCTTGCTAAAATATGTACTTTTTGCTTGACCAAAAAGTACTCAAAAA
>CAZJBB010000029.1:0-22788 GCA_964543995.1 uncultured Bacteroidales bacterium | reverse complement strand
CAAAATTCCAAAATCATTAGCTTACACGAAAGATGCAGTTTGCCGAAGGGTTACAACTACACTATATCAAGACAATCCCTCCTTTAAAACTAAAACAGCCCCTTACTCCCCTTCTCATTGATCTTTTCTATTTCCTTTTCTTTTATGTTTGCCGATTTCCCTTTATTAAATCGAAACGAAACTTGCAACAACACAATATTCTTTAGTATGTCAATGTTGTTGTATTTACTTTCAGTATAATAGTCAGTTTTAATATAATTCTCCTGTTTGTAATTTACACCCCAAGAAATAGGGGTGATATATACGAGCTGTACATTTAGTTTTTCTTTAAAGAAAGGTTGGCGAATAAACACCATCCAAAAATCGTTGTTTCCTGTATTAAAACCCTGAGCTGTGATGCTGCGCTGATTGCTTTTTTGAAATTGCATTCCGAACATCGATTTCAATTTGAAATTCTGATATATTAGCTGGGTGCTCATGGAATAATCACTTATTTTATTGGTTTTATCTTCATAGGTTATTCGACTTGAATAGAGATTTACACTCGACTGTAAAAAAACATGAGTTCCAAAGGGTAGGGTTAAACTTGCTTCTACACCATAATGATTATACTTACCGGCATTATTGTAAGTGTATTCAAAAGTAGTGTCGCTTCGTGATAAGCCGACTTCAGAAATAAAATTATTTGAGAAATGATAATAGGGCTCTATCGTCATAAAGCCCTGGAAAAGGGTTGCTTGGAGGGAAATTTTATTAATTACTTCAGGACGTAAAGCAGGATTGCCTTTTCTAATACTCTGCATATCCACTACACTTGAAAATGGATTGGTTTGACTTATTCCAGGATATTCATTACTGGAACGGTATTTACCCTTTAAAATAAAATTCTTTGCCAAGTCGTATTTCAAATCGAGGTATGGCTGGTAGATAAGGTAGGATTGCTTTCTTCCGTCGGCATTCGGATTGCTGGTTTCACCAGCAACACCAACCTTAAAACTCAATTTATTACTTAGCTGCTTAGAATAATAAGCATACAGTTTATGACGTATATCGGAATACATAAAAGTAACTGTTGAATCAGTAAAAAATCGACTATTCAGTTCATTCCAGGTATTTCCATAACCCAATTGAAAGGAAGATTTAGTGCTAAAAGTGTGCGTAAATTCGATATAAAAATGGGTAGCATGTTGCTCGTCCTTTCCTGTTTGATTAGAGCTAAAACTTCCTTGTTTAAAAGTGTTTGTGTATGAATTTGAATAATTCGAATAGGTGAAGTTTGCATTAATTACGTTTTTACCATCGATATTTCCTTCATAGAAAAGCGAATTGTATGAATTTGTATTATCTGACATGTTAATGGATTCCGCTGTATCTTGACTTATTACGACTCCGTTCAAACTACCTATAACATCATACAATTCAGTACTGACATTTTTGTTTTTAGGTTGAGTTGATAAGCTGCTTTCAAAGCTTAAGGTATGTTTTGGATTAATATAAAAGTCTGCTCCAAGGGTGTAATTATTATACTCTTGCTTTATTTTTGTATTCATATCGGAATTATCAATCGGCTTTGTTTCAAGTGATAATCCGTTGCGGTATGCTTTTGTATCGAAGGAATTGAAGTTAAACTTTGCCTGGTTGTTGTTATATTTTGCATACACATTTAGCTTATTATACACATAATTTACGGTTGCTGAAAAGTTATTTCCTACTGGAATATAAGATGATTTAATTGCATCCGGATCAACAATTACATTGTCATCCAGGAATATCTCAGTTCCCTGATAATCCTTTTTCAGAATGATATTAATAACCGCCGAATATCCTTCCAAAGCATACCTCCCCCCCGGGTCTCTGATAATCTCTACCTTTTTTAAACGATCCGGAGACAAATTTTTGATATATTCTTGGTCTTTCTCGATACCATCCACCAAAATAATCACTTTGGCATTATTATCTACCTTCACTGTATTGCTATACTTATCTATGCTCACTCCTGGAACTTTTTCCAATACTTCTTTTGCACTGGAAGTACCATATTTCATTTTTTCAGTCACCACCTGAACATCACGATCAATTTTTGTTTCTTTGGAACTTTCCGAAACGGATACTTCTTTTAAATTCACTATCGTCGGTTTCAATAAATAAATTCCTAAAAACTTATTTTGGGCAGCAGCGAATAGCTTGGTAGTATCGGTTTTAAAACCAATCATGCTGTAGATAATTCTATAATACCCCGGGTCTAATGGTATACTAAAATAACCATTCATATTGGTTGCAGCCACCGCTATTAAACTGTCTTTACTATTGAGTACAGAAGCATTGCAAAATTCAATTTTTTCCTTTGTCTCTGCGCTCTTAACCTGACCGGAAATTTGAACTTTGTCTTGCGAATATGAGACCTTTAAGAGTGAAAGTAAAAGAACAGCCGACAAAATAAAACTTTTTTTCATACGTAATTATTTGATTACAAATTGAGACGATTTTATAGAATAAAAAGTTACAAACGGATTTTATAACTATAAATTATTTCAACACCCTTTTTAAAAATCGTTACAAAAAAAACACATTATACAGAAGTGGAATTTGAACAACATGATTTCAAAATATCTTTAAGCATCAAATATCCGGCAAAAGAAATCGACTTTTCTTGGATTAATTTAACAGAAGCGCTTTGAATTAGGAGTGTTTCATTTTATCTCAACAAAGTAACACTTCCGTTTACTTTTTTCTGATCAGAAGGATTATTCTTTTCGGTATAATCCAAGGTGAAATAATATACGCCATCAGGACACTTTGAATTTTTCGAATCTCCATTCCAACCTATAGATGCGTTTTGAGTTTCGAAAATTAAATTACCCCAACGACTAAATATTTTTAAATCATAGGTATTAAAAGAGGCTCCGGTAATTCGAAACACATCATTGATGCCGTCATTATTCGGTGTAAATACATTTGGAATGATTAAAGACTGGCAAGGAGTGATCACTATGGTATCGGATGCAACACAATTAGGATAACCTGCAGTTACATAATAGGTTCCAGGCTGTAACACCGGGTAATATCTTGAATTGCTTCCATCTTGCCAGTTATACAATGCAAATCCACTTCCTGCATCTAAAATCAAATTATCTGTAGAACAAAAATCTCTATCGGGCCCCAAATCTACAACCGGAGCATGAAATGTAACATGAATAGAATCTGTTGCAAAACAAGCCATAGCATCTGATACCCTTACCCAATAAATTCCGGAGTTATTAATGCTATGAATGGCTGAAGTGCTTCCGTTTTCCCATAAATAAGAACTGAAACTTCCTGGATTTAAGGTTAATGAAGTTCCGTTACATAAAGCAGTATCATTACCAAGGGACAAAGATATTGGGGCATCGTACTGAATATGAATGGTATCACTAGCCAAACAATTCAAACTACTGGTAACTCTAACCCAATAGGTTCCCGGAGCATTAACCGTCAAATTTTGTTGTGTACTTCCTGTACTCCATAAATATGAAGCATTTGGGTTCCCGGCATGGAGGGTTAAGTTGGTTTGAGCACAAAGCAGGGTGTCGTTTCCTAAATTGACATTTATTTGTTGAAATGTAACTTGAACGGTATCTGACGTTGAACATCCATTTGAGTTAGTCACTTTAACAAAATAGGTTCCGGCTTGATTCACATTGAGTGTAGGCAATTGAGAATTGTTGTTCCACAAATATTGGCTAAATCCGGATCCTGCATTCAGTTGTAATGTGCTTCCTTGACAAACAACCGTATCGTTACCAATATTTAGGTTTAATGGCGGAGCGTAGGTAACATGAATGGTATCTATAGCAAAACCACAACTGTTGGTTGCTTTAACCCAATATGTTCCTGGAGCATTTACCTGCAAAGTGGCATTGGTTGAGGAGTTATTCCATAAATAAGAATTATATCCACTTCCGGCAGAAAGCATTAAACTTTGACCCGAACATAAAACGGTATCGTTTCCTAAATGAACCACAGGAATGTTTCCAACATTGACAAGCACTTGATCGGTGGCTGTGCAATTGATTGAGTCGGTTACGGTTACGGTATAGGTTGTGGTACTGGAAGGGTTTACAATTATTTGCTGAGAATTTTGTATCGGACTGGTATTCCAAGAATAAGAAACTCCACCGCTGGCATGTAATGTAACAGGATTTGCATTACAAACAATGGTATCTGTTCCGGCATTGGCAAGCGGTATGGATATGGCCACTCTGACACTATCATTCCCTTGGCACAATGCTGAAAAGGAGATGTCGTCCAAAGCAAAGTCGTTACCGGAAGTAGCGGTATTTTGGTTTACAACACAAATGGTTGCAGTGGTATTATTCCCGGAGTTCCAAAGTTCATAAAAGTTTTTCCATAAACATTGGGTAGGGTCGGCAGAAAATGGAGTTCCTAATAAAGACCCATTAATCGAAAATTGAAGTATGGCCGGATTTAATGCATGTACACACATTACCCAAGTAGAAAATGAATATGTGGTGTTTGGAATTACTTGTAAGGTTTCGCACCAGACATTTACATTTGGTAAACTCGCACCATTAACTACCATCATATTATCATTGGGGCCTCCAACAGTATGGTCGGTACAGCTCCAAACAAAGCCCGGGTTTGTTGAATATGGTGAGGCGGTTACGTCATATAATCCTTCATTCAGTAAGCTGGTGGAATAACCATAATCACTGGTAAAGCCCGTGTTTCCTAAAGAGAAATCTCCGTTTACTATAGCATTCCCCACCGGTGAAAATGCAGCCATATAATATGTTGTATTGACCGTAGGTGTTGCAATTGGATTAGGAATTACCGTGCTGCTTAATCCGGCTGAAGGAGACCAATTGTAATAAATACCTCCTGTTCCATTTAATTGGGTATTTCCTCCCAAACATATGGCTTTGTCAATGCCTGCATCCACAGAAATGGCAGGATTTGTATTTCCAATCGTTACCTGAACGGTATCCCAATGATTTGCAGCATCGTGAGCCACTACCCAATAGTTCCCACTTTGTAAGGCAGTCTGCAATGAGTCAATATATCCTGCTAATGGAGTCCAGGAATTATTGTACCATTGATAACTGTAATTTGGGATTCCACCGGTAGCAATTACCCTTGCTCTACCCATATGGTTTCCTGCACAAAGGTTGTTGTAGGATTCAACAAGGCTTAAGTTAAAAATAGGGTTTGCATAGCCTTTTACTATAAAATTATCAATACCAAAAGCAGGACTGTTCCCTGAATTTCCATTGGTAAAACCAAAACGGAATTTAAGTAGAGGTTGATTTAGTAAGGCAGTTAATTGTCCTGAGGTTAGAGTATAGGTCGCCCAAGTAGTTTGACTGTAAAAATGATTTACCGGAATGGTGATATTCGTAAAAGTCAAACCTCCATCGATGCTGTATTGGAAAAAGCCATAGGTGTTTGCATTTCCTCCGCAAATCCATTGAAAGCTCACCGTAACACTGTCAAATCCAATGGTGTTCACCGTTTGTACCATAGTGGTATAAATGGTTTTTCCTCCGCTTGCCGGATAAAAACAATCGCACATTCCTCCAAATAATGGTAGGTGGTTGTTGTTAAACACATGTAAATAACCTTGTCCTCCTTGATTGGGCGTATTTCCTGTGGCACCGGAGCAAGTATAGGTATTGTTAATTACCCAGCCATCATCTATATGACCTAAAAGCCATGTTGAGTTTGTTCCATTGAAGTTTTCTGAATACAAAGTAGTTTGCGCCTCAATTTTTGAAAGGCAAAAGAGTAAAATAAAAATGAGTATTATTTTCTTCATACCATAACTAAACAATAAAAGACGCAAACTGTTGAAGGAAAGTTGCTTAATAGAAAAATAAATCAGAAGTTGGTTTATGGGTATATTTCTTTTTTCGCTGATTTTAAAGTATTCAGCAGCAAAGAAACGATGGTCATTGGGCCAACACCTCCGGGAACCGGGGAAATATAGCTGCATTTAGAAGAAACTTCCTCAAAATTAACATCCCCCGTTAACTTGTAACCTGATTTTGTTTCAGCAGAAGGAATTCTATGAATGCCAACATCAATTACAACTGCGTCCTTTTTTACCATGTCCCCGCTAATGAAATTGGGTTTTCCAACAGCAGCAATAATGATATCCGCTTCAAGGGTCAGCTTTTTAATGTCTTTGCTTTTACTATGGCAAAGTGTAACCGTGCAATTACCCGGATTTGAATTTCGTGATAAAAGCAAACTCATGGGTGTACCCACAATGTTACTTCGTCCAACCACAACACAATTTTTTCCTTCAGTTTCTATGTGGCTTCTTTTCAGCAACTCCATAATACCGAAGGGAGTTGCAGGTAAAAAGGTGGGCATACCTACCATCATTCTGCCTATATTTTGAGGATGAAAACCATCTACATCTTTTTCCGGACGAATCTGTAGAAGTACTTTTTCGGGAGAAATATGTTTGGGTAGTGGAAGTTGAACAATCAGGCCATCGACCTCATCATCATGATTAATAAAATCAATGGTTTTTAGGAGTTCCGACTCTTTAACGGTATCAGGAAGTTTATATATGGTTGAAATAAATCCTACTTCATGACAAGCTTTTTCTTTATTTGCGACATAGGTTTGGCTGGCTCCATCTTCACCAACTATAATGGCAACTAAATGGGGTGGTTTTTGATTATCATCCAGCATCTTACGCACTTCAAGGGCGATTTCGGTGCGAATGTCCTCAGCAATTTTTTTTCCGTCAATAATTTTCATCATTATCTTTTGCTGTTTTGTTGCATTTGTCGCATTAAATTCAATTTATTTCCTCCCGAAACCATTTTCATCATTTTTCGGGTATCGTCAAATTGTTTTATTAATCGGTTAACTTCTTGAATACTGGTACCACTTCCCGAGGCAATTCTCTTGCGACGAGTACCGTTTAATACAGCCGGGGTTTCTCTTTCTTCCGGAGTCATTGAATTTATTATTGCTTCTATGCTTTTGAATGCATTTTCATCCACCTCAACATCCTTCATCGCTTTACCCATACCCGGAATCATGCCTATCAAGTCTTTCATGTTCCCCATTTTCTTTATCTGATTAATTTGAGATAAGAAATCGTTGAAATTGAATTGGTCTTTGAGGATTTTTTTATGGATTTTCTTGGCTTCCTCTTCGTCGTATTGTTCTTGAGCTTTTTCCACCAAAGACACGATGTCGCCCATGCCTAAAATACGATCCGCCATACGGGAAGGATGGAAAACATCAATAGCCTCCATTTTCTCGCCTATACCCACAAATTTAATCGGTTTATCAATTACGGCTCTAATGGTAAGCGCGGCTCCACCTCGGGTATCTCCATCGAGTTTAGTAAGAATTACGCCATCATAATTCAATCGATCGTGAAATGCTTTAGCCGTGTTCACCGCATCTTGGCCGGTCATGGAGTCCACAACAAAAAGGGTTTCGTGTGGATTTACACTGGATTTGATTTCACTGATTTCGCGCATCATATCCTCATCGATAGCCAATCGACCTGCAGTATCGATGATAATCAGGTTTTTACCGTTTTCTCTGGCATAAGCCACAGCTTTTTTGGCAATACTCACCGGTTTGTTGTTTTCAGGGTCCGTATATACCTCAACTCCGATTTGTTCCCCCAATACTCTAAGTTGTTCAATAGCCGCAGGACGATAAACATCACAAGCCACAAGCAAGGGTTGTTTACCTTTTTTTGTTTTTAAATAGTTTGCGAGTTTGGCAGAAAAAGTGGTCTTTCCTGAACCTTGCAACCCTGTCATGAGGATAATGGTTGGGTTATTTTTAGTGTTAATTTCAACACTATCGCTACCCATTAACTCCGCAAGTTCATCATGAACAATTTTAACCATCAATTGCCCCGGTGAAACCGCCGTAAGTACATTTTGACCTAAGGCTTTTTGTTTTACATCGTCAGTAAATTGCTTGGCTATCTTATAACTTACATCGGCATCGAGTAGTGCTTTACGAACCTCTTTCAGGGTTTCGGCAACATTAATTTCCGTAATATAACCATGCCCTTTTAATACCTTAAAAGCCCTATCGAGCTTATCACTTAAACTATCAAACATGCTTTAAAATTTTTTGCAAAGATAAGGATTTCCAGGGAAATTTTTTGTTCAATTTTATCCCTTTACCTAACTTTTACTGAAAACCCCATTGACGACACACTTTAATCCTGTCGCCGATATTGGGTTTTCCAAGATCACGGGCTTTTATCCAATCGGGGCATGCCGCTTTTACATTTCCCAAAGCTTGTTGAGATTCGCCTTTGTTGTAAAAAGCCTGAGCATTGTTCGGATTCAATTCCGAGGCTTTTTTGAAATCATCGAAGGCTTGTTGAAACTTTCCTTTGTTAAACCAACAACTTCCTCTGCTCAAAAAAGCTTCGTCGTCGTTTGGAGTGAGTTCTATCATCTTATTAAAACAATTCAAGGCATCATCAAATTGTGAATGCCTGAGAAGGTACATACCCTCTTTCAACTGATCTTTCGCCTTTTCTTTATCGCTTTTACAAGCCGTAATCATGGCTGCTAATAGAAAAAATGCCAGAGTGATGCTTTTGAATTTCATTTTTGAGGTTTTAATAGTTTATTCAGGGATTAATAATTCTCTAACTTGCTTTTTGTTTTTCTTCTCTTTGGGTTTAGAGTCGTCGTTAATTACAAAGATTAGCCTTAAACTGATTACACTGTTATATTGCTTACGAGTCCATTGTCTTTGGGTGTTATTATACTCACGGGTTCTGATACTGGATAGAGAATAAGCGTAACGAGCATTAAATTTCAATCCTTTCCAAATTCGGAATTGAATGTCGGCCAAAATATCCAAATCGGATGTACTGTAAGGTCCTTTTATAGTGGTAGTTGGTACAAAAACTCCATGCTGGTATTCTTTAACTTTTATCAATTTCCCATAAGAAAAACCGGCTCCAAAAGTCCAAGTGTCTTTATCTTCAAAATGCACAACAAAAGGAACTTCCACGTAATCAAGTTGTAAACGATATTCACCGGAGGCAGAATCGATGGAGGTGGGTTTTTGATAGGAACCTTTTTGATTAAACAGGGTTTCAATACTTACCGACCAGTGTTTATTAAATGACATGATTGCTGAGGGCCCAACGTTAAGCCCGTACTTATGGAAGCCATACACTTCATCCCCATCTACTTGACTGAGATTGAACCCTAAAGCAACAGCGCCTTTAATTTTTTGTCCAATAGCGGGCACAAAAATCAGGTTCAACAATAATAAAACACCAAAGAATTTATATTTCATTCAATATTTTTCATGGAAAGTTGAATCCTTTTTCTTTGAAGGTCCACTTCCAAAATTTTAACGGTAACTTTTTGGTTTAATTTGACCACTTTGGCGGGGTCTTTCACAAATTGGTTTGCCATTTGACTCACGTGTACCAATCCATCTTGATGCACGCCTAAATCCACAAAAGCACCAAAAGCGGTAATATTGGTCACGATTCCCGGTAAAATCATGCCTTCATGCAAATCTTCTATACGATTCACCTGACTTGAAAATTCAAACAAATCGAAGGTCATGCGAGGGTCTCTTCCGGGTTTTGCCAACTCCTGAATAATGTCTTTCAAAGTGGGAATACCCACATTTTCAGAAACATAATCCTCAATGTTGATTTGCTTTTTCAAATCATCTCTTTTTATAAGTTCGGCAACATCACAATGGAGGTTTTTTGACATGGCATCCACAACAGAATATCTTTCGGGATGAACGGCACTGGAGTCCAATGGGTTTTTTGCATCACGAATTCGTAAAAATCCGGCAGCTTGTTCAAAGGCTTTTTCACCAAATCGAGGCACTTTTTTAATTTGCTCACGTGAGGTAAAAGGACCATGTTCGTTTCTGAAATCGATAATATTCTGAGCCAATACCGGACCCAATCCTGAAACGTGGGTTAACAGCTGTTTGCTGGCGGTATTTATTTCGACTCCTACTGCATTTACAGAGCTAACCACCGTATCCGACAAGGCTTGTTGAAGCATTTTCTGGTCCACATCATGCTGATATTGACCCACCCCAATGGCTTTAGGGTCTATTTTAACCAATTCAGCTAAAGGATCCATCAATCTTCGACCAATGGAAACAGCACCCCGAACGGTAACATCATAATCAGGAAATTCTTCTCGAGCTACTGCTGAAGCAGAGTAAACAGAAGCGCCACTTTCATTCACCATGACCACCAAAACCTCTTTACGGAAAAGGACTTTTTTAATAAATTCCTCAGTTTCTCTTCCCGCAGTTCCATTTCCTATGGCAATGGCTTCTATTTTATAAGCATCCACTAAGTTTTCAATTTTCCGAATGGATTCTTTAATTTGCAATTCTGGCGGATGGGGGTAAATGGTTTCGTTATGTAACAATTTGCCCTGTTTGTCTAAACATACCAATTTACAACCGGAACGAAAGCCCGGGTCGATGGCAAGTACATTTTTCTGTCCCAATGGCGGTGCCAGTAAAAGTTGTTTTAAGTTATCCCTAAATACATCAATAGCTTCTTTATCTGCTTTTTCTTTAGCTGCAGTTCTAATTTCGTTTTCCAAAGAGGGGAGCAACAAGCGTTTATAAGAGTCGCGAATGGCTATTTTTACCTGCTCTGAAGATTCGGTATAAGATTTTACAAACAAGGAATCTAGAGAATCAATGGCTTTTTCTGCCGGTGGTTCCACGCTTATTTTTAGGATGCCTTCGTTTTCACCTCTGAACATGGCCAGCACCCTATGCGAAGGGGCTTTGGTCAGCAATTCGTTCCACTCGAAGTAGTTTGCATATTTGGCTCCTTCTTTTTCTTTATTTTTTGCCACTTTTGAGGTGACCACCCCTTCTTTTGATATCAAGAATCGAATTTTATTCCTCGACTGTACATTTTCACTAATCCATTCGGCAATAATGTCTCGTGCTCCGGCAAGGGCTTCTTCAATATTATTTACCCCAAGTTCCTCATTAACAAACTCTTCGGCTTTCTTTTGAACTTCGAATAATCCCTGAGTCATTAGTACCTTGGCAAAAGGCTCCAGTCCTTTGGCTTTTGCCACGGTTGCCCTGGTTTTCTTTTTCGGTTTAAAGGGTAAGTATATGTCTTCCAATTCCGTAAGGCTCACAGATTCGTTAAGTTGCTTTTGGATGGCAGGAGTCATAAAACCTTGCTCTGTAATACTACTGATAATGGCTTCACGACGTTTGTCCAATTCCTTTAAGTACACAACACGATCTCGTATTTGAGTTATAACTACTTCGTCTAAACTGTTGGTGAGTTCCTTTCGGTATCGAGAAATAAAGGGGATGGTGGCTCCATTTTCAAGGAGTTCCACTGTATTTTGAACCTGACGAAAGCCTATTTTCAGTTCTTCGGCTATTTGAGCAAAATAATTTATCGGCATGGTATAAATTTATCTGCAAAATTAAACGAAATCAGCTTTGTTTTATTCTATTGATTAATGTTATTTTTGAAGCCTCAATTCATGAGACCAAAGTGTAATATTACTAGTTATCTTATATTGATTTCATTTAAGCTGCACTCTAAATATAACAAAGAACTGGGCCATTATGAATTGGTAATAATTGGGATATTTAAGAAAATATTGAAAAAGGACCATTAACCTATAAATCTCACAGATGAAAAAAATAAAAAGCGCTCTTATTTCCGTTTACAATAAAGAAAACCTGGAAGATTTGCTACAGGTTTTACAAAGTTTTGGCATTCGTTTGTATTCCACCGGTGGAACTTATGATTTCATCACTTCTAGAGGCTATGCAGTGCAAACGGTAGAATCTCTCACCGGATATCCGTCTATTTTGGGAGGAAGGGTGAAGACATTACATCCTAAAATTTTTGGTGGGATTTTAGCGCGTAGGGATCATTTGTCGGATGTAAATCAAATGGAGCAATACGAAATTCCTTCTATCGATTTAGTGATTGTTGACTTGTACCCTTTCGAAAAAACAGTGCTTTCTACAGCAGACGAAAGTGAAATCATCGAACAAATTGATATTGGGGGTATTTCTTTAATTCGTGCAGCAGCAAAGAATTACAAAGATGTACTCATCGTCTCGTCTGTAAATCAATATTCTGCTTTGGCTAGTTTGCTCCAACAAAATGGGGGATGTACTAATGAATTGGAAAGAAAATCTTTTGCTACTCAAGCTTTTGCTGTTTCATCGCATTATGATAGTTGCATTTTTAATTATTTCAATAAAGACCAACATCTTCCTTTATTAAGAATCTCAGGAAATGAGACTATGCCCTTGCGATACGGAGAAAACCCACATCAACAAGGTGTTTTTTATGGCAAGTTTGAAGACATGTTTGAACAATTCCACGGCAAGGCCATATCATACAATAATTTATTAGACATTGATGCAGCCGTTGCACTCATCAGTGACTTCGAACAACACAGCATCGCCATCATCAAACACAACAATGCTTGCGGGCTTGCTACCCGCTCCACCCTCATGGATGCTTGGAAAGACGCCTTAGCCGGTGATCCGGTTTCAGCCTTTGGCGGTATTATTATTTCAAATGCTGAAATTGATTTAGATGTCGCAAAGGAAATCAATAATCTATTTTACGAAATCCTTATTGCGCCTTCTTACCAACCCGAGGCACTCGAGTATTTAAAAACCAAGAAGAATAGAATTGTGTTAAAATTAAAATCAACTTATATCTCCTCTAAAATCGTTCGTACTTTATTAAATGGAGTTATCGAACAAGAAAGAGACACTAAAACAGAAACCCGTCAAGATTTAAGATGTGTCACCCATCATGAAGCTAAAGAGAATGAAATAGACGATTTGCTTTTTGCCAATAAAATAGTAAAACACTCAAAATCAAATGCCATCGTTCTCGTTAAAAACAATCAATTGATTTCCAGTGGTGTTGGCCAAACTTCTCGAGTGGATGCTTTACATCAGGCGATAGCCAAAGCCAAGCATTTTGGCTTTGATGTGAAAGGTGCCGTCATGGCATCGGATGCTTTCTTCCCTTTCCCCGATTGCGCAGAAATTGCTCAACAAGTTGGTATTAGAGCAGTAATACAGCCGGGTGGATCGGTAAAAGATGGCGACTCAATTAACTATTGTAATGAAAATCATGTTGCTATGTACATGACTGGTTTTAGGCATTTTAAGCATTAGGAAAACAGATTAAACCAAACACCCCAAAGAATTACTCTAAAGCGCTCATAGTTTCAATAGCTTCAGCTTGATTTGTGCCGCAAATCATGGGATCAAAATGAAAATTAGCACACACTTTAGGTCGGTCAGGGGAGTTAAAAATGGCGCAAAGCAAAACTTCATTCAAGTGAGGACAACGAAAATTTTTGGGTTTTCCATTGGGCAAACTTGGGATGGGTGAAGATATGGATGGCGTAATGCAGCATGCTCCACAATTGGTGCGACATTGATGATGAAATAAATCAGGATTTTCTTTAATTTTTGTCATTTTCTATTTCATTCCGGAGCAGTTAAGGTGCAAAAGTAAGGGTATTTGAAACCAAATATTGAAATATCCCTAAAACCTTTTTTGCTAATTCTCGTAAAATCAGCCAATAAAAATTTTATTGAGTTTAAATTCAAGGATTTAAGATAAATACACTACTTTTGTAAAAAATTTCAGCATGGGACTTTTTAACTTCTTTACTAAAGAAATCGCTATAGACTTAGGAACCGCCAATACCATTATTATTCATAACGACAAGGTAGTGGTGGACGAGCCCTCCATTGTTGCCATTGATAGAACTACCGGTAAAATTATTGCCATTGGCAAAAAAGCCATGCTTATGCATGGCAAAACGCATGAAAATATTAAAACCATTCGTCCACTTCGTGATGGGGTTATTGCTGATTTTCAAGCGGCAGAACACATGCTCAAAGCCATGATTAGAATGGTGGATGGACAAAAGAAACGCTTTTTCCCACCGGCCTTAAAAATGGTTATTTGTATTCCTTCAGGGATTACCGAAGTTGAAGAACGCGCTGTTAGAGATTCAGCTGAACAAGCCGGAGCAAAAGAAGTTCGTTTGATTCATGAACCCATGGCCGCTGCCATTGGAATCGGTATTGATGTACTTGAACCTACCGGAAATATGGTGATTGATATCGGTGGGGGTACCAGCGAAATCGCAGTAATTGCCTTAGGGGGAATTGTTTGTAATAAATCTATTCGAATTGCCGGTGATGATTTTAACGCTGATATTGAAGAATATATGCGTAAACAGCACAACATTAATATTGGAGAACGTTCCTCGGAACGTATTAAAATTGAAGTGGGTGCAGCGCTTACCGAAATTGAAAACCCACCCGAAGATTATGCTGTACATGGAAGAGATATGCTTACCGGTATTCCGAAGGAAATTACCGTAAATTATCAGGAAATTGCCCATGCCTTAGATAAATCCATTTCAAAAATTGAAGCTGCGGTGCTTAATGCATTGGAAATGACTCCTCCGGAACTATCTGCCGATATTTTCAAAACCGGTATTTATTTGGCAGGGGGTGGTTCAATGTTGCGTGGGTTGGATAAGAGAATTTCACTCAAAACCAAACTTCCCGTACATGTTGCCGAAGATCCTTTACGTGCAGTGGCTCGTGGAACCGGAATCGCGTTGAAAAACTTCGATAAATTCCAATTCCTCATCAAATAGTTCAAGGGATTATTCTAATTTTACACCGCAATTAGCATCCATTCATGCGGAATCTTTTTTTATTTCTTTCTCGCCAATATTTCTTTATCATGTTTCTGGCTTTTGAAGCAGTTGCACTGATTATGATTGTTAATAATAATGTCTATCAACATTCGGTTATTGTTTCTTCAGCCAACAATATGGCCGGAGGATTATATTCCTTCAGCAGTGAATTTTCCGATTACCTGAATTTGAAATCGGTAAACAAAAATTTAGCCAGTGAAAATGCCATTTTATATTCTATGTCGAAAAGCGCTTTTATCAAAACCATTCAAAAGAGTTTTATTTTTGAGGATACGACATATCGATTGCAGTACCAATACATTGATGCTAAGGTAATTAACAACACTGTTACCAAAAGAAACAACTACATAATGCTGAATAAAGGGTATAAACAAGGCATTGCGAAAGATATGGCGGTTATTTGTCCCGAAGGGATTGTGGGTACCATAAAAGAAGTTTCTGAGAATTTCTCCACTGTGATTTCAGTTTTGCATAGCGAATCGAAAGTCAGTGCCAAAATAAAACGGCTGGGGTATATTGGGACCTTGGTTTGGCAAGGAGGCGATTATAAATGTGGCTTACTCAAAGATATTCCATACCATATTCAAGTAAAAACGGGCGACACCATTATTACCAGCGGATACTCTTATACCTTTCCCGAAGGGGTGATGATTGGCACCATCAAAAGTGTAAACAGCAATCCTTCGGAAAACTTTTTCACCATTAACATCAATTTCTCCACCGACTACAATCGATTGGGATACGTTTATATCATCAACAATCTGATGCAAAAGGAACAATTGAACTTGGAAAAACTCTCACAAAAAAATGACAAGGGTACTAATTAATTTCAGTATACAGTTCATACTGTTGGTCTTGGCTCAAGTATTTATACTGAACCAAATTAATTTTACCGGTTATATAAACCCTTATTTGTATGTCATTTTTATTCTTTCGCTACCATTTGACACACCGAAATGGGCATTGCTCACTTTAGCATTTTTATTAGGCTTTTTCGTTGATGTGTTTTCGGGAGTCATGGGGTTGCATACGGCTGCTTCTGTATTTATGGCATTTAGCCGCCCCGGAGTTTTGAGATTTGTTTCCACAAAAGACCTTACCGAGAAGGGAGGCAGCCCCTCCATACAACAACTGGGATTTAACTGGTTTTTTTCCTATTCAGTTATTTTAGTTTTTATCCATCATTTCGTTTATTTTTACTTAGAAGTATTTCATTTCACCGAGTTCTTCTCGACTTTCCTCAGGGTATTTTTAAGTGTCATTATTACTGTGCTTTTTATTTTCATTTTCCAATATATTTTTCATCCTTCTAAAAGAAAAGATTAACCTATGATTTTGCTCACCGGTGGAAGTGGTTTTTTAGGGGGACATTTGCTGGTAGCCTTGTTGGAAAAGCACCCTAAAATTAAAGTGCTTCATCGCAAACCGATAGAAAGTTGCCAAAAGGCTTTATCAAGCATGCTTGGATTTTACCAATTGAATCCGGAAGTTTTTTTTAACAAAGTTCAATGGGTGAAAGGCGATGTTTTGGATGTTGATTCCATATGTGATGCCATGGAAGGAGTGACTCATGTATATCATTGTGCAGCAATGGTTTCCTTTAACAAATCGGATCATCCATTGATGATGAAAACGAATGTGGAAGGTACGGCGAACGTGGTGAACGCCTGTTTAAAAATGGGCATTCAGAAACTTGGACACGTTAGTTCTATTGCCGCATTAGGAAGGGTGTTGAAAAACGAATTGAATACTGAAGAAACCTTGTGGAAAAACTCTCCATTAAATTCTGCATATTCAGTAAGTAAATACCTAGCAGAACAAGAAGTTTGGAGAGGCATAGAAGAAGGATTGCCTGCCGTGATTATCAATCCTTCGGTAATTTTAGGCCCCAACCCATGGGATTCCGGAACCGCAAAACTTTTCAGTTTGGTTTGGAATGGTTTACAGTTTTATACCCCAGGAAGTAATGGTTATGTGGACGTGAGAGATGTAGCAAGAACAATGATATTACTCATGGAATCGGAAATTATCAATGAACGTTATATTGTTTCTTCCGAAAACCTGAACTATAAGCAATTGTTTAGCATGATAGCCAAATCCTTAAGGAAAAAACCGCCACACATTGAAGCAGGAAAGTACTTAACTACCCTTACCGTTATGGCCAGTTCAATAGTTAGTTTTTTTACCGGTAAAAAACCATTTATCACTAAAGAAACGGCAAGTACTGCTCAAAAATCATATCAGTATTCCAGCCAGAAGTTGAAAAATGCGATTATGTTTGAGTTTATTCCAATTGAAAAAACCATAAAAGAAACTGCAAATTACTTTTTAGAAACCCATTAGCTTAGTTCAACTTTCTTTTTCGATTCTTTATTTTAAGAACCACCGATAATAGCATTAAACATCCACCTGCCCAAAGAGAAAATCTTCCGATATAATCTCCATAGGTTGCATAAAACGTCATTTCTTTATTGGCATTGAGTTTTTGACGAATGCAAGCCGGATGCCACCAGGCCGTAGGCTGAAAAACATCGCCTCTCTGATTAATAAAAGCCGATTTTCCTGTGTTTGCAGCCCTTGCTATGGATCTCCGGGTTTCAACTGCACGTATTTTTGAAAACAGAAAATGTTGTTTGTAACCGGGGGTATCGCCCCACCATCCATCGTTGGTGATGACAAATAAAAGTTGGGCACCATTGCGAACAAAACCTGTGAGAAAATCACCGTAAATGGACTCATAACAAATGCAGGAACCCACAGGAACTGCGCCCTTGGATGGGGTAAATACCTTTCTTTCTTGGTCTTTTCCATGACTGCCTGTCATACCACCGAGATCCAAGGCAAATTTCTCTAAAGGCTTTAGTAAGCCAGGAAAGGGCATCATTTCAACACCGGGAACCAATTTGGATTTATGGTAAAATTGGGGTTTATGCGAAGCATCCAAAAACATGGACGTATTAAATATATCATACCAATAATTACCACTGCCCTCACTTTTTCGGGCAGTAGCGGTAATTTCATTGTCGGTTTTATAAATTTTGCGTGTGGACATCCCTAATATAATTCTCAAATTCGGGTATTGGTCAATGAGTTTATACAAACTGTCAATGCCCACCGATTTATCTAATTGGTCTTCCCAAAGATATTCTTGCAAAGCGGATTCAGGACAAACCACAAAATCCACCACACTATCGATTTTAGTTTTGGCTAAATCGGTTATCCTTTTTACGATAATTTGAGGAGGTACATCATATTGTTCATTGTAGGGGTCGGTATTTTGCTGAATCACAACTACATCCACCGGATTTACTTTTTCGACATAGGTATAATAACGCACATAAGAAAAAATAACCGGCAGCACCATCAAGGAAATGGAAATTATCGATAGTTTTCTGCTAAGGTTGAAGTTTTTATTCATGGCATTTTTCAACCATTCGAACAACAAAACATTTAAAAGCAAAACCCATAAGGTTCCACCAAATACACCTGTATACTCATACCATTGAATCCACTCACTATGCGCTCCAAATCCATTTCCAAGACTTAACCAAGTCCAAGATAAATCCCAATCGAGAATCAAAAATTCGAAAGCCATCCAATACAGTAACAAAGCCCAATACCCATGAAAACGATGCTTAAGTGCCCTCTTACTGAAATGAAACAATTGAAAAACAAAAGCCATAAAAAAGGAATTGCAAACGATGGCAATAATGGCACCAAAGGAAGTAGAATTCCAAATCCACCAAGTAGTAAGAAGATTCCATACGAAAAAACCCAGATAGGTATACCCTAAGAAACAAAGCGCGTTAAAACGTGCTTTGTTTCGGTAAATATAATCTTCGATGAAAAGTAGGGGAACGAAAGCAAAAAAGAGCAATACAGGAAATCCTTTCTCAGGCCAAGCCGCAGTGAAAATAAGTCCTGATAAAAGAGACCCTAAAAACAGTTTATATTTCTTCATTTGTTGATTTCAAAAAACAAATGTATTTAAAATAATTGATTCTGTATGATAATATCCCTGCTGCTCATAGCTTCTTTACTTCTACAAAAGGCGGAGAGCAGAGATTCTAAGACCATCCGGACTTCGAGTGAAACTGAGAAGTCAAGTTTTTCTTTAAATGTCATCTCGATCCCGACAAGTCGGGACTCGATGACCTCCCGGACTTCGGGTGCAATCGAGAAGTCCTTGCCGTATCTTTCCCCCTTTCGGCATAGGCTCCAGCCTATCAAAAAGGCTAAACCAAGACTGGTCGGGACGGATTTTCTAACCCTTAGATTGCTTCAGCCGACTTATAATTTAGCCTTGATAGAAAGAAGATTCCTTCACCAAAAGTCGGCTTCGCAAAGACGGAAAGAGAATCCCTGCTGCTCATAGCTTCTTTATTTCTACAAAAGGCGGAGAGCAGAGATTCTAAGACCATCCGGACTTCGAGTGAAACTGAGAAGTCAAGTTTTTCTTTAAATGTCATCTCGATCCCGACAAGTCGGGACTCGATGACCTCCCGGACTTCGAGTGCAATCGAGAAGTCCTGTTTTTCTTCCAACAAGCCTTTTTACAACCCAATATTAGTTTAACGTTAAGTTTTATTTCTTTAAATTAAACAAGTTACAATTTTTAATACATTTGTACACAAACATTTACCTCAGATGGAAAATAAAGATTGCAAAATATTATTGGTTGACGACGAACCGGATGTACTCGAATTTTTAAGCTACAATTTAAAAAAAGAAGGTTTTGTTGTTTATACGGCATTAAATGGAAAACATGCTATCGAAAAAGCAATAGACAAAATCCCGCAGTTAATTATCCTAGATGTGATGATGCCTGAAATGGACGGAATTGAAACTTGTAGGGAACTGAAAAAACACGAAAAACTTCAAAATAGCTTGATCGTTTTTCTTACTGCACGATCAGAAGATTATTCTCAGTTGGCAGGCCTCGATGCCGGAGCTGATGACTATATTTCTAAACCCATAAAACCAAGTGTTTTCTTAAGTAAGGTTAAAGCCATCCTAAGGCGCTACTCTGCCGTTTCTTCTTCAGTGGGAAAAATTATTGAGCTGGATAATATTACCATCGACAAAGAAAGGTACGTGGTTATAATGGATGGTCAAGAAATGGTGCTTCCTAAAAAAGAATTTGAATTGCTCGCCTTATTGGCATCCAAACCCAATAAAGTGTTTACCCGCGATGAAATATTTTCAGTTGTTTGGGGAAATATTGTCATTGTTGGAGATAGAACCATTGATGTCCATATTCGTAAAATTCGTGAAAAAATCGGTATCGACAATATTAAGACCGTTAAAGGTGTGGGGTATAAATACGAGATCTAAATGAAAAACACCCAGCCTCAAGACTTATCGGTTAAAATATCTTTTTGGTTGACCTTAATCGTGGTGCTTCCCTTATTTATTTTGTCCTTTTGGGATTTTACTTCTCGATGGCTTTTTTTCTCCATTATGGCCGTTTGGGTTGCACTTTCTTCTTATATATTATTTTCGTATAGCCTTGATAAATTTGTTTATGAAAAAATCAGGCTCATATACAAAACCATTCACACATATAAACTCCCTAAAAATCAGCAAATTCAGCGTCCGAACACCAGCCAAACCAATGAGCTTATTGAGTCGGTGAACAAAGAAGTGGAAGAATGGGCTGCTTCTCATACCAAAGAAATTAATGACTTAAAAAAACTGGAAATTTACCGAAAAGAGTTTTTAGGAAATGTTTCTCATGAATTAAAAACCCCCATTTTTAATATTCAAGGCTACATTCTTACCTTGTTAGACGGAGGTTTAGAGGATTCCACTGTCAATAAAGAATACTTATTGAGAACGGAGCAATCTATCGATAGAATGATAGCCATTGTGGAAGATTTAGAACAAATTTCAAAGCTTGAATCCGGTGAATTACTCATGAATCTTAGTCGTTTTGATATTGTTGCCCAGACACTCGAGGTATTTGAATTTCTTGAAATGAAATCCAATCAAGCAGGTATAAAATTTCTAACCGGTGAAACTTATGATAAACCTATTTTCGTTAACGCAGACAAGGAAAATATTAAAAGGGTTTTGATTAATTTACTGGACAACTCTGTAAAATACGGAAGAACCGATGGCACAGGAAAAACGGAAGTAAGTTTCTTTGATTTGGATGAAAATATTTTAATTGAAATTACAGATAATGGTCATGGAATAGAAGAACATCATATTCCCAGGATTTTTGAAAGATTTTACAGAACCGATAAAAGTCGCTCTCGCCTACAAGGAGGTACAGGCTTAGGTTTATCCATTGTAAAACACATTATCGAAGCCCACCACCAAAGTGTTCATATACGCTCCAGCATTAATGTGGGTTCAACCTTTAGTTTTACGTTGAAAAAAGGATAAGCACCTTCTATAATGCATAGCCGAAAGGAATAGGAAGAAATTCATCCATAGTTCTTTAAAATTAACAATTGGACGATTTACTCAACCAACTTCCCTCTTTTCCATTTTCCTTTGACAACTTGACCTGATGCTTTGGTGAAAGTTCCTTCACCATTACACTTGTTTCTCTTCCATTCTCCATCATATTGATCTCCATTAGCATACACATACCTACCCCTTCCACAAAGTGTATTCTTTTTGAATTCTCCGGTGTACACATCCCCATTGGCATAAGCAAACACTCCTTTCCCATTAATTTTATTGTTTTTCCATTCCCCCACATATTTACACCCTTTCCATTTTCCTTTAGCCCAAATAAACGTTCCTTCTCCATTAATCATGAAATGTTTAAACCCTCCTTCATAGCGGTTTCCGTTTCTATACTGCCAAATACCGTTCCCATTTTTACAATTTCCACTGATACAACCCCTTTGACTAAAAGCAAATTGAATGGTAAATAAAATAAATATTACCAGGGCATTGATTTTGTGAATGTTAGCATGTTTCATGGTTGTGTCAACATTGGAGTTACACTGTATCCTTTTGCCTTTAATAATTGAAATATTCCTTTTTCACCCATTAGATTGGCTGCAGAAATAATGACAAAGCAGGATTGCTGTTTTAAAACTGAAATAATGCTTTCACAGAGGTCAAAGTTTCTTTCCGTAAAAAAATGGTCCATAAAAGAAGTCGGTACGAGCAATGAATCAGTAGACAATTGAAAAACCGTATTCAAATCTTTATGTAAATAGGCTTGTAAAACGGATTCTATATTTCTCTTGATGATGTCGGGGTGTTTCAGTCCAAAAAGCAGCATTTGACATTGAATATCTAAAGGGACCTTATCAATGGCATCTACTTGGTGCTGAAACGTTTCCATCTCAACTATTTTTTTGTCGTTCTTCTTTGCAAAATTCAAAATATGTACATCGAAAGATTCTTTACTGTCTTTAGGCAGTTGAGCCTTCATCAATTGGGCATATAAAAAGAAAGGCTTCATTTTTGCAAAAACACCCAAGCTCAATCCGGTATATTCTTTGTATTTTTTTTGAACCAAAGCATAGTCCGATTTCGAAAGGATTTTCTCCAAGCTATTCTCTTTCATTAAAACAAGGCTGCGGAGCAGAAAAGGAGATACGGCATCGGTATTCACTTCCATAACAAAAGCTTGACAAGCTTTAATTTTGTTCATCACAATACTATCAAAGCGGCTTATTTGCTTATCCTGAACTCTGATGGTTGCAAAAATATAGCTGGGCTCAAAAACCCCATTCCCTTTAATTTCCCATAACAAGGATTGAGAAGAATCGGTGGTTTGGGGAAATATGCTCTTGGAGGCAAGCAATAAACCAATCAACACCATAAAAAACCGTATAGCTGTGTTCATTTTTGCTATGATTTCATTCACAATTGCATGCCTAAAGGCAGATTTTTGGTCTTCGAAATTCGTTTAATACAATTGCAGTGGCTACCGAGGCGTTGAGGGATTCCGGTAAGGAGGTTTTTCCGTTTGGAGCATTGACAAATCTCGGAATGCTGATTCTATGGGTTACTTTTGACTCAATTTTTTCGGATATACCCTTTGCTTCATTGC
>CAZJBB010000028.1:0-23199 GCA_964543995.1 uncultured Bacteroidales bacterium | reverse complement strand
CGGGCAATGCAGTGTATTTTGTTATTGTCACAACTAACTTTGGTTGCCACGACACTTCCAATACCCTTGGAATAACCACCGATATCAAGGATCTAAATCCAAGCATTGCTCATAGTGTGTATCCCAATCCATTTTCAAATACACTCAAAATAGAAAATGCTTCAGGAAGTGAATATTACGTTTTACGAAACATGTATGGAAGCCTTATTTGGAAAGGAAAGGATATTGAAAAGCAGGATTTTAGCTATTTGCCCGAAGGTTTGTATTTACTAGAAATGGAAACAACTGATTTTCAGCAAACGTTTAAGATTATTAAACAGTGATTCCACGTATAGCTTAGCTTTATTTTCTCATCATTAAGTGTTTCTATTCCTACCCACCGGCTTTTTTAACCTTATAACCCATGTCTTGCAAAAGAGAAAACACTTTTTCTTTAAACTCGCCCTGAATGAGAATTTCTCCCTCTTTTGCACTCCCACCACATCCACATTTAGTCTTTAAGGTTTTGCCCAGATTTTCTAAATCTTCAGATTTTCCAATAAAGCCGGTAACCAAAGTTACTGATTTCCCGGCTCGCTTTTTCCGGTCAATCATTACCCTCAAATCCTGTTGTGAAGGCGGAAGGGTTTCCTGTTCTGCCTCTTGATCAAATTGATACTGAAAATTAGGATTCGTGGAATATACAATACCGATACCTTTATTTTTTTTCGACATAGATATATTGGTTAGGGAACAATTACTTGCAAACTTTTAGGCAGAATTTTAACGTATATATGAGAGGCTGAGTGCAATGGATCGCCGTCAATATGAATCATTTCCGGGCATTCGGAAGATACCTCCACTTGGGAAGTACGGTAAATTTTTAAATACTTCGACCGGTCTGATTTACCTCTGATTACCAGATAAATTAATTTCAATGCATAACTCAGTGGAAATTTTTCAACAATACAAACGTCAATCAATCCATCTTGTAAAGAGGCTTGAGGGGAAATTTTGATATTGTAACCAAATTGATTTGAATTGGAAAAGGTAACAAACAGCGCTTTTGATTGAATCACCTTTCCATCAAAAGAAAATGTGTAATTAATAGGTTGATACTCAAAATATACTGAAAAAACTAAGCGCAAATAGGGAAAAAAACCTCTGTGCTTGGATTGAGAAAACCGATGCGCAATTTTTGCATCGTATCCGATACCGGCAACACTTGCAAAAATTTTCTCTTGAATGACCGCAGTGTCGATTGCAATGCAATGAAGTTTATTAATGGTTTTTAACGCCTTTGCCAAATTAAGATGAATACCTAAATGATGCGCTAAGCCATTTCCTGATCCGGTTGGAATAATGGCTAAGGCTACCTTGGTATTAACAATAGAAGAGACCACCTCATTTATTGAACCATCCCCGCCCACCGCAACCACAATATCAAACTGGTCTTCCACGGCTTTCTTTGCAATTTCAATAGTATGTCCGGCCCATTGTGAGTATGCAAAAGAATAATCAAGGATGTTTTTATCGAGGTACTTATGGGCAAGTTTTTCAACTTTCATTTGCCGCCCGACACCTGAAATAGGATTAATAATGATGAGGATCTTTTTTTTTGAAGTTGACATCATTGCAAAATTAATCAATAGTTTGTTGATTTTTAATCATTCTGTTTTGATACTGTTGAATATAGGCTTTGATAAAGCTTTCCATTTCATCCAATTGTTTTAATTTAGTCGAGGCTAAATTAATTTGCAAAGTGCTGTCTTTTTGAATATTAAAAAAACCTGTGGTCCTTTGCCCATCGAACTGCAATAGATATTCTTTCTGAATTAATTGATAAGCATCGTTCATATAGCTTACTGAAAATCCTTTATAAGTGGAATCAAAAACGGACTTGCCATAGGCAATAAACGGTTTATCGAAATGTATCAAATCGAGAACCGAGGGTAAGATATCACATTGCTGAGAAACTTTTGCCATCAAAGGAGGTAAATCGTTTTTTGGAGCATAAAACAGTAAGGGTATTTGATACATCCCTAACTTCGACTTGAAAAAGTCAAAATAGGCTTCAGAAGTATGATCTGCCGTAAGTACGAAAATTGTGTTCGAAAACCAAGGCATTTTCGAAGCGGTTTCAAAGAATTTCATCAAAGAATAATCGGTATAGGCAATGCTTTGGTGAATATCCAAGGTGCCTTTGGGGAATTTTGCAGTTAAAGCAGATGGAACATGATATGGATGATGTGATGACAGGGTAAAAACGGAAGTTATAAAAGGTTGAGAAAATCCATTCAATTGTTTTGCAAAGTATTGTAAAAAGGGCTCATCATAAATACCCCATTTTCCATCATAATCCCCTTCGTTATTATATTCGCTTCTGCCGTAATAAGCTTCAAATCCGGCCATTTTCACAAAGGCATCAAAGCCCATGGTGCCATTGGTCCCCCCGTGGAAAAAGGAAGAGTTGTAACCCTCTGTTTTTAATAAACTGGCAAAGCTGTTAATTTTATTACCTGAGTATAAAGAAGTAATATAGGGCTCATTCATCAGAGAAGGAAGTCCGGATAAAATTGCAGGAATTCCTTCAATAGATCTTTTCCCATTGGCATAACAGCGAATAAGGCTGCTTTTTGAAATTAGGCTATCAAGGAAAGGGGTATACCCTTTATATTTCCCTTGGTCAAGAGAGGGGTTTAAAGAGCCGATGTATTCCCATGAAAAGCTCTCTAATATGATGATGACAACGTTTTTCTTTTCTAATGAAGCCGTTTTTCGAAATTGTATCACGGGGTTAAACTCATTCTCCAACAATTTTTTATCCTTGTAAAATGTGATTTCCTTAATTCCTTTTTGCGAAAAAGTATTAATAATCGTAAAAGGAGTATTTAATAGCAAGGGCACATTTTCCGGTGAGGTATATTTCCCGGCGGTGATAATTGAAATAGGTTTTAACTGAAAGCCTCCTCGGGCACCGATAATTCCAATAAAAATGCCGATAATTAAGACGAGCGTTTGAATCCAGGTTCTTTTCCAACTGAAAGGAAAAGTCGTTTTTTTTATTTTGATTTTGTTCCAACAAAAAACAGTTAATGACATATAAATCAACCAAATAAGAAAAACATACCAGAAATCCCTTAAAAATTGAGGGAGCAAAGTAAGGGTATCATTTCCAAGAAAAAGGAGGTCGAAAATGTCAGCAGTAGTGTGTTTCAAAGTAAACCTAAAGTACACAAAATCAGCACAAATTGCAAAGTAAGCTATTGAATTAATCAATAGAAAGAAGATTTTCAAGAAAAGCTGGTACTTTTTATGCTCCCGAAAAGTAAAAGGCAACAGACTCAAAACAATAAAAACGGAGTTCAGTACCATGATAGCCGAAACATCGAATCTTAACCCAATGAAGACGATTTTCAAAAACTCACCAAAGCCCAGGGCACTAAAGTAAGAATGATTAAAAACAAAGAACAAAATTCTCGATAAAAAATAAAGAACATAGATGATAACCAAACGATAAGCTAAAACTCTCAAATGGGCTATGCCTAAGTGGTTATATACATCATTCTTTTTCACCTTGGAGTAATTTTAATAGAAAAAAAAAGATGCCCGTTGGACATCTTTTTTCTGTTTTTTGATTTTCTTATTGTTTTGTATAAGTGCCTTTGCCAAAAGTTGTAGAACCATTGGTTGTTTCACTGTAGCGAATAACAATGCTAACACCAGTTCCAATTACAATTGAACTAAATGAGCTAACAAAAGTACGGTCAGCTGCAGGATTACCGGCATTTAAAATGGTTTGTGAAGGGATGTCCATGGTTAAACCTAATTTATTTCCATAAACTACACAAGGATTGTAAGCAGCAAATTTAGAGAAGAATACTCTATTGTTTACTGTGGTAGAAGGAGTAATAGTTTCAATGTAAGCGAAATTAGCGTTTCCTGAAGTACTATCAGAAACATTGTAAGTCCCTTGAAGAACTTCAGCTTGGTTATATACTCTTACGGTGCGAACTACTTCACCGGTATTTCCGGCTTTATCTGTAGCTTTAAAGGTAAGGGTATAGGTTCCGGCTAAATCAGTATTTACATTTCCATCAACAGTAATACTGGCTGTTAAATCGCCATCTACGTCGTCATTGGCAGTAGCACCTAAATCATGATAAGTACCGCTATTTAAAATTACATCTACAGAAGAAGCACCGGTTAAAGTTACTACAGGAGGTGTGGTATCCGTTTTGTTACAACCGGTAAAGAGAAAAGCACCGGTAATTAGTGCCATAATGGCAAGGATTGAAAATAATTTTTTCATAGGAATGTTTTTAAAGTTTATTTTTACAAAATTAGTACTTTTTTTAAAAAAAGTTCATTTTAATTTTTTTTTTATTACTTTTGCCGCTGGTTAACCAATAAACAATTCAACACATGAAAAAAGTATTATCATTATTAGTAGTTGCAGGAATGATGTCATTCGTTGCATGTGGCCCAAGTGCCAAAGAAAAAGCTGAAAAAGAAAAATTGAAACAAGATTCTATTGCAACTGCTCAAGCTGCTCAAGCAAAACAAGATTCTATTGCTAACGCTGCAAAACAAGATTCTATTGCCAACGCTGCAAAACAAGATTCTATTGCTAAAGCTGAAGAAGCTGGCAAAAACAAAAAAGAAGTAAAAAAAGAAGCTAAGAAAGAAGTAAAAAAAGAAACCCCAAAAAATAAAGTAAAACCTGGTCAAGGTAAAAACGCTTAATTTATTGAGTTTCTGATAAAAAAGGAGGCAAAACGCCTCCTTTTTTTTGTTGAAAAAAAAACAAAATGTTATTTGGAAATAATATTTTTATAATTTTGCAGCGAAATAAAAAAACACGAATCAAAATCAGATTAAAAAACAATGAAAAAAATTTTATCATTATTAGTAGTTGCAGGTATGGTTTTCGTAGCATCTTGCGGACAATCAGCAAAACAAAAAGAAGCTGAACAAAAAAGAATTCAAGATTCAATCAGAGTAGCTGACTCAATTGCACAAGTTGAAAAAGCAGCTCAAGCAGCTGATCAAGCAAAACAAGATTCTATTGCTAATGCAGCAAAACAAGATTCTATTGCTAAAGCTGAAGAAGCAAACAAAAAACCTGCTAAACCAGCAAAAAAAGGAAAATAATCTAATATCAGGTTATAATAAAAAAAGGAATTCAAACGAATTCCTTTTTTTTATTCTTAAAACTTTTTATTTACATAAATTGATTTAATTTTGATTCAAATTAAACAAAGGAGGTAATTTGACTACAATCGCTCAAACTGGCAATAAAGGAAAAGGAATTCGCTCCGATTGCTCTGTAAACTTCGAACTTTTAGAATCTGGAGGAATTCAATTAGAACTGAACAGCAAGGTTCAAGTGCTGTATGGAAATTCCATCAAAGCTCTTGCTACGGAAATACTTACGTTTTTTAATATTGAAAACGCAAAACTAATCATCGAGGATACCGGAGCTTTACCTTTCGTTATTGCTGCACGAATAGAGGCTGCCATCAAACAATGCCTTCCCTCGGAAAAAGAATTTTTGCTTCCCATGCTTCCAGAAAACCAATATTTTACTTCAAAGGAAAGATTCCGATTTTCGCGCCTGTACTTACCCGGGAATACTCCGAATTTAATGATTAATGCCGGAATTCATCATCCCGATGGTATCATTTTGGATTTAGAAGATGCAGTAGCTCCTGACAAAAAAGAAGAAGCTAAATATTTGGTGCGAAACGCACTCCGATCGATTGATTTTTACGGGGCTGAAAGGATGGTTAGAATTAACCAAATACCCAGAGGCATCGAAGACTTAGATTTTATTGTTCCGCATCATGTCAACTTAATTTTAGTTCCCAAATGCGAAAATGCTGCACAAATTCACTTATTAAACACCCATATCAATAAGATTAAATTAAAATATCATATTAGCCATGAAATTTGGTTAATGCCTATCATTGAAAGTGCTTTGGGCGTTATAAATGCATTTGAAATTGCAGGGGCTGCGCCCAATGTAGTGGCCATGGCCATAGGCTTGGAAGATTATACTGCAGATTTAGGCGTGAAACGCACACAAGAAGCTACTGAATCGTTTTTTGCCAGAAGTGCTCTCGTAAATGCATGTAAAGCCACCGGCATTCAACCTATTGACTCCGTTTTTTCGGATGTTGCCGATATGGAGGCCTTAAAAGAAAACGTTGTCCATTCAAAGGCATTGGGCTTTGAAGGAATGGGTTGTATTCATCCACGCCAGATTAAGGTGATTCAAAAATACTTTGGACCGGATTCGATTGAAATTGAAAAAGCAAAAAAAATTGTAAATGCTTTCTTTTTAGCCTCGGAAAAGGGTCTTGGAGTGGTTTCCTTAGGCACAAAAATGATTGACCCCCCCGTGGTTAAACGAGCTCAAAAGACTATTAATCTTGCCATTACATTAGGAATGTTGTCTCAAAATTGGAGGGAAGAAGAAAATGAACAATAAGCAATTTAATATAAACGCACTGGGAAGAAAAGTCCCTGAACAAGTGAATGGTAATACAGTAATTCCTTTTCAAGGAGTTGGGAAGCATAAACCCAGTGGAAGAAAATATGCAACTCCCATTGTCAGCAGTGCAGATTATCCTGCAGATGGAAACAAAACCATTCCAAATCTCAAAGAGGCTCTTTTAAAAGCCGGTTTATCTGATGGAATGACAATTTCGACACATCATCACTTTAGAAATGGCGATTTAATTGCCAATCAGATATTTGATATTGCAGCTGAACTGGGCGTTAAAAACTTAACTTGGGTTCCTTCAGCCTCTTTCGAGTGCCATGCACCTTTAATTAAATATTTGGAAGATGGCACCATACATCATATCGAAGGAAGCATGAACGGCTCTTTAGGCCGTTTTACCTCGGAAGGAAAAATGAAAGGTGTTGGAATTTTGCGTTCTCATGGAGGAAGGTATCAAGCCATTCAAGATGGAGAAGTTCATATTGATATTGCTGTAATTGCTGCACCCACCGCTGATGCTTTTGGAAATGCAACCGGTGATCGCGGACCGGCTGCCTGCGGACTCTTGGGTTTTGCCTTGGCAGATTCACAATTTGCAGATAAAGTAATCGTAGTAACGGACAACTTGGTTCCATTTCCATGTTATCCTTGGCAGATTCATGGAAATTTAGTGGATTATGTGGTGGTAGTGGACAAAGTGGGCATTCCGGAAAAAATTGTATCCGGAACCACGGAGGTGACGAAAAGTCCGGATCGATTATTATTAGCTGAAATGACAGCTCAATTTTGCAAAGAAACCGGTATCATCAAAGATGGATTTTCATTTCAAGCCGGAGCTGGCGGCACCGCCTTATCCATAGGCATATACTTTGCAGAAATTTTACGAGAAAAAGGATGGAAAGCTCGATTTGCCAGAGGAGGAAGCAATAAGTATTTGGTAAAAATGCTTGAAGAAGGATTAACCGACTTTATCCTTGACGGTCAGACCTTCGACTTGGAGGGTGTACGTTCAATGAGAGAAAACTGGAACCATGTAAATACCAGCCCTTTTACAAGTTATAATTACCATGGAAAAGGAAATTTCTCCAGTATGGTAGATGTTGTTATTTTGGGGGCAACTGAAGTAGATTTGAACTTCAATGCCAATGTGGTTACCCATTCCGATGGCCTTCTTTTACATGGAATTGGTGGCTGGCAAAATTGCCTTTTTTCAAAATGTACCATTTTACCCATTCCTTTGTTCAGAGATCGAATTTCAGTGATAAAAGACGAAGTTACTACCATTTGCGGCCCCGGAGAATTAATCGATGTAATTGTAACCGAAAGGGGAATTGCCATAAATCCGCTGAGAAAAGATTTGCTCGAAAAGTTAAAAAACTCTACCCTTCCCATTAAAACCATTGAGGAATTAAAAGCGGAAGCGGATCGTATTTGTGGCCCTGCCGAAAAACCGCAATTTACCGACCAAGCAGTAGCTGTGGTAAAATGGGTAGATGGAACCGTAATTGATACTGTTTGGCAAATTAAAAAATAAATTTAACCCTTACTTAATCAAAGACGCTCGATTTTTTCATTGAATATCGTTGGATATTATTTATAATTCATAAAATATCAATATGTTACATTTTAAAAGAAACATACTATTTATTTGTTTGTCGGTTTTATTTTGTCAAGCGAGTTTGGGGCAAGAGAATGATTTGAACAACTTTAAATACTTGCAGTCCAGTGGAATTATTCCGGATGATTTTACGACTTTGTTTTCGGAAAAATTCAAGAAAGATAAAGAATTGCTTTCGAAAGATGAAAAAAGTGCAGATAGAAAAACTAAAGAAGAATTTCTTCAAGAATCTAACTTTTCTATCGATAGAATATTATTGAGTGGGCGCATTTTATTTAACGATCCGGTTAGCAAATACATAAATAAGGTCGCCGACATTCTGCTGGCGGAAAATCCTAAATTAAGAAAAGAATTGAGGTTTTATGTGGCTAAGTCTCCTTCGGTCAATGCTTTTTCTACCGATAATGGAATCATTATTGTAAATGTTGGGTTAATTGCCCAACTCGAAAACGAGGCCCAGCTGGCTTATTGTTTAGCTCATGAAATTACACATTATGTTAAAAAACATAATTTGAATATTTTTCTGGAAAAAAAGAAGATTTTCTCCGGCAAGGATTCCTATAATAAACTATCTCTTTCAGAAGCGTATTTAGCCTCTAATTTCCGAAGCAGAGAAATGGAAGCAGAAGCCGATAAATTGGGCTTAAATGAAGTTTATTTGCCAAGTAAGTATAGTTTAAAAGCCCTGGATAGGGTTTTTGATGTGATGCAATATTCATATCTGCCATTTGATGAGGTTCCTTTTGACACCACATTTTTTGATACCCCATACATGCATTTGCCTTCCAAGTGTTTTCTAAAGGAAATTAGTCCAATTAAAGGTGATGAAAATTACGATGAAAAGAAAAGCATCCATCCCAGTATAAAAAGTCGGAGATTAGTGTTACAGCAACTTACCAGCGAGCTTTCCAATGAAAACCGAGTTGACTTTATTCTTCCAAAAGAAGACTTTTTGAAAGCCAAATCTTTAGCTCAATTTGAAGCCATTCATCAGATGATTGTACTAAGAGATTATGGCAATGCTATGTACAATAGTTATTTTCTTTTAAAAGAATTTCCGGAAAACAAATTTCTTCAAACCAGCATTGCTTATTGTTTGTATGCATTATCAGAGTATAAGTTCAAAAGCACCCTGAAAAATGTGCTCACCCCATATAAAACCATTGAAGGTCAATCGCAACAACTTTTTTATTTGTTAAATACGCTTAAGAAAGAGGAGCTCAGTGCCATTTCCTTACATTATATCTGGAAAGTGCATCAAAAATTTCCCACCGATGATTTTCTTACCCAATTGTATAAAAAGTCTTTTGTAAACCTTGTTGTGAAATGCCAAAAAAGCATCAGCGACTATAGCAAAAAGGCAAAAGAAGAGCTAAAGCAAGATATTGAAAAGCAAAAAGTGGACACCATTGCCAAAAGCAAGTACGACAAAATCAAAAAGGTTAAAGCCAATGAAGACTTAAAGGATGAGAACTTCATAAGTTATGTTTTTGTAGATGCGTTCAAAGACGCTGAGTTTTTCGATCAATTTTCTCAAGCGAATGACAAACAAAAAGATATTATTGCTGAGAAAATTGTAAGCAATATTGTCGGTAAAAAAACAAAAACGATTAAAGAACAAGGAGTGGACACCGTGCTTTTAATGGATCCTTTTTATTACACGATTGATGTTCGAGGGAAGGAAGATAAAATGTTATATCTTGAGGCAGAAAAAAGCACATTTGCGTTGGTTGATAAATTGAATTTTTATTCAAAAATACTGAAACTGAATTTGGAATTTTTAAACCCTAGAAATTGCAAAAGCGATGAAATTCAGAGCTTTAACGATTATAGCAGAGTATATGAATGGATGGAGGAAAGGTTCAATCACGATGAAAAAGAAATCATTCCTTTTGAAACAAGAAACTGTAAAGATGTTTTGGTTAAATACAATACAAAGCACATTGGTTGGACAGGAATCGTTAATTTAAGAGAAAGAAATCATGGGGTAGGATGGTATGTGTTTTTTAGCATCATTGCGCCAATATCCATTCCTTATATGGTGCCAATGATGTTTGTGCCAAGTTACAGCACCAACTATTATTTTTTCTTATTTAATGCAGAAACCGGAGAAATTAAGCTCGAAGTATCCAATAATCTGCATACCAATAGCCGCACTGATTTTGTGAATTCCTGGATTTATAAAACCATGAATCAAATTAAACATCTTGAAAATTAAAAACATGTATGCAATGAAATACTTTGTGAAAATAACCTTTGCCACAATTCTATTGTTAACACACCATATTTCTTTTGGTCAATCGGTAGGCTATTTAGGTAAAAAAGTGAGTATAAATTATGATTTTTATAGCTACTCAGCATTAAATAACCCAAATGCAAATGGGAACAAAGGAATTCTTGCGCTCAATGCAAGGCATTATTTTAGTTTAGACTGGGTGGTGGGTAAAAGCCAGTCTATTGGTGTCGGCGTTCATTACACTAAGTCTTCCTTTGACTTCGAAAGAACCCTTTATGCAGATGTGAGTGGTGACGGGAGTGGAACAAACATGGATTTAAGTTACAAAGGAACTATTGGACAACTAAGCTGCTTGGGGTTTGATTTGCATACTCATTTATATATGAACTCGAATTTAGCACCCTTAGGCTTGTATTTTAAACCTGAAATTTTACTTTTATCCATCAACGCATCCTTTGATTCTGTTCAGGCAAATAAAAATTTAGTGAACAATATGGGCCCCATCAATAATTATCCTATTCTTAAAAATGATGGTCCTTATCTTACTGCCGGGTTGGGATTGACCATTGGGAATCATATCGTATTCTTCAAAAGATTGATTTTTGACATTGGATTTCAATTGGGCTTTGTGTATGCTGATGGATTAATGAGCTCTATTAAAAGTAAAGTAAACGAATCCTCCATTGGAACAGGAGTTACTTCCAATAACTATATAAAGTGCTTGGTTGAAAATAGAATGACGTCACAATACTTTTTTAACTTTAAAGCAGGCATAGGATTCCTTGTTTTCTAAAAGAAAAAGGCTGTCAAGTGTTTGACAGCCTTAATTATTTTAATTCATGTAATCTTTAAAGTTATCCATGAGCTTTTTCCTTGTAAAAAAGATCCTGCTTTTTACGGTTCCAATGGACAAATTAAGGTGAGAAGCAATTTCTTTATATTTAAAACCACTGTTGTGCATTTCAAATGGCACCCTTTGTCCATCACTTAACTTGTTAATTCCTTTGATAATTTCATTTTTAGAATATTCAGCGTCGGGCTGAAACGTATAGGAACGGTAGCTGTTTCTTAAGTAATTTAAATCCTCAACCGTTTCAAGAATATTGACGGTTTTTTGGCTTTTCCGGTAATTATTAATGAAAATGTTTTTCATTATCGTAAAAGTCCAAGCTTTCAAATTGGTGTCATCATAGTACTTGTCCTGATTGAGCATGGCTTTTAAATAAGTGTCTTGTACTAAGTCTTTAGCGTCATCTTCATTGGTCGTTAAGGTATATGCAAAATGTTTTAAGTTTTTTTGTAAACTTAATAGCTGGTTATTGAATTCCTGGGTTGTCATAAGGCGTTGTTTTTTCTGTTTATTTTGAGCACATATTTCGTGAACAAAAATATACTCTATTTTTACTTATTCCAAATAATAATTGTTAAAATTCCATAACACGCATTAAATCAGATAGAAAAATTTGCATTCAGGTCATTAATTACCTATTTAAACAGGATAAAATAGCCATATTTGTTAATGCATATTAATTTTAAAACAGTATTAAAATCATTTTGAGGTTAAATAAATAGGAAAAAAGTGAGTGATCTGAAGTTAAAACTAAAAACCATAAGTTTTATAGAAGCATTACTTTTTTATACCTACTATAACACCGCTAACACACCAATGACTAAAACTATCTCCTTCGGGTTTTCCTTGGTCGATGATCACCTGAATACTGTGTCTTCCTTTACTGATAGATTTTATAGGAATAACAAAGGGTGGCGACAGGGTGCCGGGACACCAATTAGAACGAGAAAAATCACTAGAAGAAAGTCCATCGGGAAAGTTTCCTGATGCAGGATTAAGCAATCGATAAGTGCCGCAATCACTCCTCCAAGGCGTGTGAGAAAAAATGGGTTTCCCGTCTAAGGTTAGCTGATTTAACTTGGGTAAAAACTCATCACCGGTATCCCAACCTCCATGCCCGGTGGTGGTAAATAGAATCTTCATATCTGCAATAGAATCAGGCACATTGAAAAATAGTTGCAAGGTATCGTTTTGGAATAATTTCCCATAATTCTGACCGGCTGCTTCCATGAGGTTTACCGTACTAAATAATGGGGTTATCCATTTGTGAACTTCATCCATTTCGGGTTCAGGATAAAAATTAAGTTCTAAGCTTACTTTATGTCCGCCTTTATCGTAATTTCCAATATACACTCCAATCCATATTTCATCTTCATCAGTAGGGATAAGTGAACTAACTTCCTGCTTGTAAACTGCAGAATCACTCCAGGTGTATCCTGAAATTAGGCGTTTTTTATTAAAGTATCCCACGCCAAATGGGGTGAAAAAACGCATCAACTCAATGGCGGGTGCGTAAATTTCAGTAGCTACAATCCCTTGGTAGGTATTCCTGTTTTTATCTTGATACACCGGTAAAATATCCACGCCTTTTTGTAATGCCAGCAAAATGTTTTTTTCAGTTTTAGTAGAAAAAGTAAATACTGAACCCACCCTATCATAAGCATCCCCATTCGACCATTCGGTGAGTTGAATAAAAAACAAACCTTTTGAATTGTTTTTGGGAAGCTTTATTTTTTTCAAAATCACATTGCCTTTTGCATAGCGATACGTATAATTTCTTTCTTCGGAACTTTTATTCTGAATGTCATTTTCAAAATTAATTTGTTCCTTTTCAAAAACGGGAATACGAATGTACTTTGATTTAATTTGATTGGCCAAATATGTAGGTTCATCCACTCTATTGTATTCCTTCCCCGGAAGTATAATGGCTTCCTCAGAAAGAGAAATCGTTTTTGCTAGCAATGTACGGTTGCCATTCACTACATATTTTAACACTACTCCGTCCACCGGAGAAAATGAAATGGATGGCGATGCCCTGCACGTTAGTGTGTTCGTATACCAAACTTGAATTTTATTTGAGAAAACATTGAATGTTGCCTTTTTGCAAACATAACCCAAAATGGTGTCTTTATCCTCGGTAAAACTCGCTTGGCTCAATGAATCAAAAGAGGTATTTACAGCGCAAGGAATTTCTTTTTGTGAAGTTTTAATCACATTTTTACCAAGATAATCAATGTAATACCGCTCTGAATTTGAAGGGTTTATGATGGATGCTTGGTTTTTGTTGCACGTAACGATAATTTTTTTGGTGGTGTCAAGTTTTTTGTTTTCGTATTGTTCGTAAACAATGGTAGTTGTTTTAGAAGATTGAGCACTAATATTTGCTGTTACTAAAATCAAAAATAATATACTGAATGTTGTTTTCATGTTTTTTTTTAAAGCTTAAAAGTAAATGGTTTTATTATACCCTCGAGAAAAAAATGCTTGGAAATAAAAAATGATGGTTTACATAACAAATTAAGTTATAAATTTGTGTGATAAAGCGCCCTCTTATACCGTTTGCATATATGTAATGGTCCAATCTTCGCTAAGCTCGATTGACCCAAACATCTATTGCAACGGCATTTTAAGGTAAGCTGTAAGACAATATTATAATTCGAAATGGTATTATTTATGGAAATTTCTGATCAACCGTCGTTACAAATATTGACTAAGGGCAAAAAAGTCAAGGAATTTACTTTGTCATTTCCTCAATTTACTACAGAAGAAAATGAGCGCTGGGATAAAAAAATCAGTAAAGACTATTTCGCCTGTGGTTGCGGGACAGGCAAGGTGTTTTTGGCTTTTTCAGCAGTTTCTTTGGTTGTGTATTTTATAATTCAAAACAATATCAAAGAAATTTTCACCTTAAAATCCATTGTGTTTTCAATTTTGATTGTTTTTGCTTGCTCTATGTTGGGTAAAGGGATTGGGTTATTCATAGCAAAAAAGCGACTTACAAAGAATTTGAATTTGCTAGTAGAAGAATTAGACACTAAAACGGTGAAAAGCTGAATTGAATACTATTTATTTTCAGGGATTTTAAAATCCGGTCATAAAAAAACAGGAGCCCAATGACTCCTGCTTTAGATATTTTCGCAAGACTTATTGTCCTAAATATGCTTTTAACAACTTACTTCTTGAAGTGTGTTTCAATCTTCGAATGGCTTTTTCTTTAATTTGACGCACTCTCTCACGAGTTAAATCAAATTTGGCTCCGATTTCCTCTAAGGTCAATCCATGAGTCATTCCAATACCATAATACAAATTAATTACATCTCTTTCTTTTTCGGTAAGCGTTGCTAATGATCTTTGAATTTCTCTTGCAAGAGACTCCTTGATTAACCAAGAATCCGTTACCGGGCTATCGTCGTTAATAAATACATCCAAAAACTTGGTATCTTCATCAGGTGCAATGGGAGCATCAACAGAAACCGTATAGGTAGAAATTTTCAAAGCTTCTTCTATTTTATGTTCCGGGATGTCTAATGCAAACGCAATTTCTTCGTTCGAAGGTGGACGTTCGTATTTTTGTTCCAAGCGAGAAGCTTCTTTTTTAATTTTATTTAAAGAGCCCACTTGGTTCAAAGGTAAACGAACAATTCTGGATTGTTCAGCCAAGGCTTGTAAAATGGACTGACGTATCCACCAAACTGCATAAGAAATAAACTTAAAGCCACGAGTTTCATCAAAACGTTGAGCAGCTTTAATTAAACCTAAATTGCCTTCATTAATTAAGTCGGGAAGGCTTAACCCCTGATTTTGATATTGCTTGGCCACTGAAACCACAAATCGCAAATTGGCTTTGGTGAGTTTTTCCAAGGCAGCCTGATCACCTTGTTTGATTTTCTGTGCAAGAAGTACTTCTTCTTCGGCAGTAATCAACATTTCTTTACCAATATCCTGAAGATATTTATCAAGTGATGCGGTTTCACGATTGGTAATTGACTTGGTTATTTTTAATTGCCTCATTCAAGATTATTTATTATAAGACACTGAAAATCAGTAACATATAAAATTATTAGGGGACTACAAAATTAATACTTCTTTTTCAGTTATCAAAATTAATTAACACTTTTAACACTTACAACCCAAACCCATAGTAAGCAATCATGCCATTTGGATAAACCCCTTCGATTAGAACACCCCCTTTTTTATTTTGTAGTATGTTCTTGAGTTCATCTAAAGAGCCAATTTGCCTATTATCTATGGATAGAATTATAAATCCTTCATTAATTCCTGCATTTTTAAATTTTCCATTTTGCAGGGATGCTATTTTTACGCCATTTTTAATATTTAGTTTCGTTTTTTCTTCATTCGAAATGGTTTCGAATACGGCACCCATTAAACTGATGGATGTTTTATCTTCTTTTTTGATAAGGTTGTTTTTTCCTAAGTTGTTCTTTAAAGTAACCGACACACTGATTTCTTTTCCTTTTGATAGCATTAAAATATTGATCACATCCCCTGGACTATGTTGCCACAACATTTCTTTTAGCTCGGAAAAGCTGTTAATAGGCACATTATTAATTTTAAGAATGATGTCGCCATATTGTATTCCGGCCTCTTTTGCTGCACTATTCTCTTCGGTTGAATTTACAAATAATCCTTTAAGCTGTTCGATGTTATTGGTCTTTGCAAATTTGCTGTCTATTTCATTAAAGGTTGCACCAAGATAGGCCTTTTGCACCATACCCAGTTCAATGATGTCTTTCGCTATCTTTTTTACAATATTTACCGGGATGGCAAAAGAGTATCCGGTATAAGAGCCTGTATTGGAGGCAATGGCAGCATTAATTCCAATTAAATCACCGTTAACGTTTACCAGAGCACCACCACTATTTCCTCTATTTACTGCGGCATCCGTTTGAATAAAGGATTCTATGGAAGAAGATTCCCCCAAAATGTTAAGGTTTCTTGCTTTTGCACTCACAATTCCGGCGGTAACCGTTGATGTAAGGTTGAAAGGGTTTCCCACAGCCAAAACCCATTCCCCCACTTTAACTTGATCGGAGTTCCCATAATTTAAATAAGGCAAACCCGATTCTTCGATTTTTATAACCGCTAAATCCACAGTAGGATCCGTGCCAATGATTCTGGCAGTATAAGTTCTCTTGTCATTTAAAGTCACTTCTATATTATCTGCATCAGAAACCACATGATTATTGGTAACTATATAGCCATTGTCGCTGATAATTACCCCCGAACCAGTAGCAACAACCGGAGCATATCGATTGTTATTCCCATTATTAAAATCAAAAAACGGATCCGGAAAGCCGAAAAAACTATTATACATATTGGTTTTTTGCTTATATTCTGTTCGAATGTGAACTACAGCATGCACCGATTTTTCTGCAGCCGTTGTAAAATCGGGGCCAACGGATATTGTTTTAATCCCTTGACTGATTTTCTCCTGAGGGGTGTTGTTTTGAGCTTGTAAACTAAAATGAGTTGCACCCAACAATAGTGAATTAAAAAATAAAACGCCTAATACATTAATTTTCTTTTTCATTTCATTTAATATTTAGTTAAACATTCATTTTGATTTTTTGTTTCATGGACATATCAACTTTTGTACAAAAAACATGTGAATTTGAACCCAAAAACGTCGAAATACCTCAAATTTATATGGATTTGCCGTTAAAATATGTTAAGCTGATATATCATTACAATTGTCTAATGTGAAATTATTTATGCTAATTTTGCAATTATAGAAATCAAATTTTTACATGAAAAAAGGATCGAAAAATCGGTTTTTATTGGTGTTATTCGGAGTGGTTATTGGTGTGTTTATAGGTGCCAGTGTAGTTTGGTGGAACCAAAATTTTAAACTCAGCAACTGGATCGTTACGCAAAAAGTCAAAGAGTTATTTAGCAGCTTCTTTGGGCCTAAAAGCAATGAAAGTGATAGCAATTCCATTAATTTTGAGACATATCAAAGTAAAAAAAATGCCGCAAGAACATCTAATCATAGCAAAAAAGATTCTTTAACCGAAAATGATAGTATTGATTACAACCAAGAATATTACGACGATTATTACTTAGCTGACAAACTGCGTGACAGTTTGTCAGTTTCTGACACTACACAACCCAGAAACAACTCAAATCAATATGTGGTTAAAAAGGATGAATTAATAGCCACTCGTACCATTAATTATCCTGCTAAGCAAGCCGTCGATAATTTGTTAGATTCCTTGCTTTTATTGAAAACCGGAATTAAAAAACCCTATCCAACCTTGCGTATCGAATTTTGGCGCTCTCCGGTTAATTTCAAAGGATATAAAATGGACAACAATATTTTGGTGTTGTTTGGAATCAACAATGTTGACTTTGCGACTTTTGAGAATGACGATAAAAAGCTGTATATGAGTTATATGGGCGATTACTACCCCTTGGATATTACCGGAACTTATAAACCCCTTATACCCATGGCTTCTGCTCCTGCAATGTTGAAAAAGAAAAAACAATAATATTAGGGCTTCATGCAAATCTCTTTTTTGAAATACCAAGGAACCGGAAACGACTTCATTATCATCAATGACCTTGAAAACAATTATCATTTATCGAATCACCAAATTCAATTTTTATGTGACCGACACTTTGGAATAGGTGCTGATGGCTTGATCATCATTCGTAAAAATCAAGACTTGGACTTCGAAATGATTTACTATAATTCGGATGGAGAAATCAGTAGCATGTGTGGAAATGGCGGCCGTTGTGCCGTTGCTTATGCCTATTCCATTGGAATTATTAATGGAGAAACTACATTTTTAGCCCCTGATGGGAAGCATGATGCCAGAGTGCTTTCAAACAAAGGCAATATTACTGAGGTTGCCTTGCAAATGAAAGATATAGCTCAAGTTGAATCATTCGTAAATGATTTTGTTCTTGACACCGGCTCTCCACATTATGTCCGTTTTGTGGAAGATGTTGCCAATACTGATGTTGTTAAAACCGGTCGAGAGATAAGATATAGTGAATCTTTTGCAGAGCAAGGCATCAATGTGAATTTTGTTCAAATTCAAAACGAAGGCGATATTTTCGTAAGAACCTACGAAAGAGGGGTGGAAGATGAAACCCTTTCTTGTGGTACCGGAGTCACTGCATCCGCTTTGGTGGCTTCAGGTGTATTTAAAACGAATTTGAAAAAGATAAATATTAAAACTTTGGGTGGTGATTTGAAGGTAAGCTTCGAAAAAACGATAAATGACTTCAGTAATATTTGGTTGGAAGGGCCTGCTACTTTCGTTTTTGGCGGTGAAATAGATTTATAAGATTATGCAACATCAAAGAATTCAGTTGAGGGCACCCGAACCCACCGATGTGGATACATTGTATTTATGGGAAAATGACCTATCTCTTTGGCACCACGGAAACACCATTGCACCCCTTTCGCGCTACGATTTAGAACAGTTTGTACTCAATTCCCAATACGATATATACCATAACCGTCAACTAAGGCTCATGATTTCACTACTAGAAAGCGGGGAAACTATAGGTGCCGTCGATTTGTTTGAGTTTGACCCAACACATAAGAGGGCTGGAGTGGGCATACTGATAGAATCTCATTTCAGGGAAAAAGGCTATGCTTCTGAAGCTTTAGACCTACTTATAGCTTATGCATTTAATCAATTGCATCTTAAGCAAGTTTACTGTCATATTCGTTGCACTCATCAAAAAAGCCTTCGGTTATTCCAAGGTCGAGGATTTGAGGTATCGGCAAGCCTTAAAAATTGGCTGCTTATTAATAACACATGGGAGGATGTGTATTTTCTTCAACTATTTCAAAATTAACAAACATGTCCGCTTCCAAAAGAAAAAAGAGAACTCGCACCCTTTTGATCTTATTACTTCTGGTAATTTGCTTTGCAGCTGCTTTTGGGTGGAGTTATTATCAAAAAATATACGCTCCCAATTTCCTATCTCAGCAAAAGCAAAGTGCCTTTTTGTACATCCCCACAGGTTCGAATTTCGAGGATGTGGTTCGAATTATTGACAGCAATAAATTTGCCGACGACGTGAATGCTTTTCGATGGTTGGCTGAGAAAAAAGGGTATTCTCAAAATGTGAAACCGGGAAAATACCTCTTGCGTCCGGGTATGAGCAACAACCAACTCATTAATATTCTTCGTTTAGGTCAACAGGAAACCATAAAACTAACATTCAACAGCATTCGCACCAAACAACAATTGGCTAAACGCATTTCGGAACAAATTGAAGCTTCTGAAACAGATATTATTCAAGCAATCAACAAGGAAAGTACCCTCTCAAAATATGGATTAGATACCAACAGCATCATGGCGATATTTATTCCCAACACCTATAACTTTTATTGGAATACCTCCGCTACCGCATTTGTTGACAGAATGTTTAGAGAATTTCAAAGCTTTTGGAATGATGAACGTAAAGAAAAAGCGTCTATTATTGGGCTTATGCCGGAACAAGTGGTAAGTTTAGCTTCCATTGTAGAACAGGAAACCGCAATGAATAAGGAAAAACCTGTCGTTGCAGGGGTTTACATCAACCGTTTACAAAAAAACATGCTACTCCAAGCCGACCCTACTTTGATTTTTGCATGGAAAGATTACAGTATACACCGTGTGCTTAATTACCATAAACTCATAGATTCCCCTTTTAATACTTATAAATATACCGGTTTACCCCCTGGCCCCATTTGTATTCCTTCTGTGGCTTCTATCGAATCGGTATTGAATTATAAAAAACATTCTTATATTTATTTCTGCGCCAAAGAAGACTTCTCCGGATATCATAACTTTGCAACTACCCTCAACGAACACAATCAAAATGCAGCTAAATATCAGGCAGCATTGAACAAAAGAAACATCAAGAAATAAACCATGAAAGCATTTCACGCATACGACATTAGAGGCATTTATAACCAAGATTTCAATAAAGAAGACGTTTATAAAATCGGATATTTTTTGCCTGAAGTTTTGGAAACCAATAAAATACTGGTAGGTCGCGATGTCAGGGTTTCTTCACCCGAGATATATGAGTATTTATGCAATGGCATTAATGATGCCGGGGCTGATGTGTACACCATCGGTCTTTCAACCACTCCCATGGTATATTTTGCCACCGGAAAATACAATTTTAAAGGGTCTGTTCAAATCACAGCTTCTCATAATCCCAAAGAATACAATGGCTTAAAAGTTTCTCGTGAAAATGCCATGCCCGTGGGATTCGATAGCGGCTTGAATATTTTACAGGATAAAATGCTGCATGCAAGCATAATAAAAAAAGAAAAGGGCTCCATATTTGAATTGGATGTAAAGAAGGAGTATCTCCAATTTTTATCGAAATATATCCCCGATTTAAGCCAATTGAAGGTTTCTATTGATTGCTCCAACGGCATGGCGGCTTTGTTAATCAAAGACATTCTGGGTGAAAGTCCGGTCTATTTGTTCGATACCCTCGATGGCACTTTCCCGAACCACGAAGCCAACCCCTTAGAAATTGAAAATGTTCGGAGTTTAATGTCATCGGTTAAGCAACACCATAGTGATGTGGGGGTTATTTTCGATGGAGATGCCGATAGGGTGATGTTTGTTGATGAGCTGGGGAGCTTTATTTCTCCCGACCTCGTCATTGCCTTACTTGGACATTTTTTTTTAGAAGAAAAAGGCATGCAGGGAAATGTGTTGCAAGATATTCGTTCCTCAAAAGCCGTGGGTGAGTACCTTTCCAAATTGGGGGGCACCATGCATACTTGGAAGGTAGGAAGGGCTTTTGCTGCTCCAAAGCTTCGCGAAATTGACGGTATATATGGAGGTGAATTGGCTGGACACTATTACTTTAAAGATTTTTATTATTCCGATTCGGGTTTGTTGGCTTGTTTGCTGGTATTAGAGGTGGTAAAACGATTCAAAGAAAAAGGGATTACATTATCCCAACTGATTTCAAATATTTCATCCTATTCCAATTCGGGGGAAATCAACTTTCGAATTGAAGAAAAAACCTTGGCGATGAAGATGGTGTGCGACCACTTTATGAAACAGGAAAACCCCACCGCTTTTTTCGACTTCGATGGTTTCCGCGTGGAATTTCCCGATTGGTGGTTTAACATAAGGCCTTCTAATACAGAACCCTATCTTAGATTTATCGCCGAAGCTTCCTCTCAAGAAAAGCTGAAAGAAATTATCAGCACGGTTCGAAATTTATTGGCTCCTTTACAATAATATGAGTTTCCGAAAAGCAATTTGCTTTTTGATAATTTGGGGCTTGATTTGTACTGTTTTGCATGCACAAAACGACAGTCTTACCGTCAAGCCCATCATTAATAAAAAAAGACTAACTGCTGTTTTGACTACCGAAGGCGTTTTATATGCCGGAAGCATAGTGGGTTTATATTCCATTTGGTACCAAAAATACCCTCAATCCAATTTTCATTTTTTTAACGATAACAATGAATGGTTACTGATGGATAAAATGGGCCATTTTACCACTTCTTATTACATAGGAAAAATAGGGTTTGAAGCATTAAAATGGTCCGGAGTAAGCAATACAAAAGCCGCTTGGTATGGCGGAGGCTTGGGGTTTTTATACCAAACCTCTATAGAAGTATTGGATGGATTTTCGAGCCAATGGGGGTTTTCGGTGGGCGATATGACCGGCAATGCTTTGGGTTCGGCCTTGTTTATCAGTCAGCAATTGCTTTGGAAAGAACAGAAAATACTATTAAAATGGTCCTATTCGCCCACTAAGTTTGCAAGTTATAGACCTGATTTGTTGGGTAGCAATTGGAAAGAAAGCTGGCTTAAAGACTATAACGGACAAACCTATTGGTTGTCGTTTAATATGCATTCGTTTTTAGGTAAAAATGCACACTTTCCTTCTTGGCTAAATATTGCCTTGGGTTATGGTGCTGAAGGTATGATTGGAGCAGCAAGTAATCCTTCAACATATCATGGTCAAGTCTTACCCGAATTTAAAAGATACCCTCAATATTATCTTTCGGCAGACATTGACCTCACTCGAATTAAAACCCATTCTAAGTGGTTGAGTTGGGTATTTCAAGCCCTTGGATTTATTAAAATTCCTTTGCCTACGTTGGAATACAATTCACAACATCAATTTGTTTTTCACGCAATCCATTTTTAATTACCGGAATCATGAAAATCTCATTGCTCATATTATTAGCCATTGCCCCTGCCATTGCCATTGGATTGTTTATTTATTTAAAGGATAAATACGAAAAAGAACCTTTAAGCTTAATGGCTAAAGCCTTCTTTCTGGGCATTTTAAGCATCATTCCACCCATATTAGTCGAAAATGGATTTCAATATATCGGTATAAATATATCCGAGGATATTTGGATTACATTTTTATATGCATTCATTGCGGTGGGTCTTTCGGAAGAATTTTTCAAGTTTCTGATATTGCGCTATGGTTTGTATAAAAAACAAGCTTTTAATGAGCCCATGGACGGCATCGTCTATGCAGTATTTATTTCCTTGGGTTTTGCAAGCATCGAAAACGTTTTATATGCATTAAGCGGAGGATTTCAGGTAGCCCTGTTACGAATGTTTACTGCGGTTCCTGCCCATGGAGGATTTGCAATATTAATGGGGTTTTTTGTGGGCAAAGCCAAATTCAGTAGCGCTCCAAAATTCAATTTGTTCTTGGGTTTACTAGTCGCAACCATTGCGCATGGCTTATACGATTTCTTCTTGTTTCAGCTGTATTCTAATTCTCTGCGCTTGGCATCAATGGGTGTATTGGCGTTCATCATTGGTTTTTCATTATGGGCCATTCGGGTGCATGTAAAAAACTCTCCTTTTAGGAAATGAAGTGAAATGGATCGAAGACGGAAGTTTGAAGACGGACGACCGAAGAAAAGTAAAAAAGTTCTCGTGGAGTTCCGCAGATGAAAAACGCAGATTTCACTGAAGCACCCCTCCTGACTTCGTCAAAGATTCACCCTGAAAATTGCTGAAGAAATTTTCAGC
>CAZJBB010000027.1:19298-23218 GCA_964543995.1 uncultured Bacteroidales bacterium | reverse complement strand
ATCGTTTTTTTATCTCCACCTTTTGTATATACCCAACGTTTTTCCATAATATTTCAGGAGCAAAGTTAAGGAAATATCAATTACATCCTTAGAAAACTAACGAATGAAGCAAAAAAGTTCATGAAGATATTAATTTTTAAGCAAATAGTATATACGACCTTCAAGATTTAATCTAACTTTGCTTTCATTTTGATAATAACCCTATTGAGTTCACTAAAAAAACTAGCCGGACAAACTGCCATTTATGGTGGAACCAGTATTTTAGGACGATTGTTAAACTATGCGCTGGTTCCTATTCATACCCGTATCTTTTTACCCGGAGAGTATGGTGTTGTGGGAGAAATGTATGCCTATGTATCGCTGCTCATAGTGATCTTAACTTTTGGAATGGAAACTGCTTTTTTTCGTTTTGCTGAAAAAGAGAAAAGTATTCAAAAAGTGTATTCCACCACCTTAACTTCATTATTGGCCGTTTCTGTGTTTTTTATTGTAATTGCGCTCTCTTTTTCCGACTCCATTGCCCAATGGATTCGATATCCCGAACATCCTGAATTTGTGGTTTGGTTTGCCCTGGTTATTGCCTTAGATGCTTTTTCATCCATTCCCTTTGCCTTGCTCCGTCAGCAGAATAAGGCAAAGCGCTTTGCAGGCATTAAAATTCTAAATATTGGAATAAATGTATCCTTAAACCTGTTTTTCCTATTGCTTTGTCCTTGGTTGCTAAAAACCCATTATTTCTCCGGTATTATTAGCCATATTTATAACCCATCCATTGGGGTGGGCTACATTTTTATTTCAAACCTCATCGCCAGTATTTTTACCATCCTTATTTTATTACCGGATATTTTTCGATTCTTCTTTAAGTTCGATACCGTCCTTTTCAAGAAAATGTTTCGTTATGCATTCCCCTTGCTCATATTTGGTTTGGCCGGGATAATCAACGAAACCATCGATAGAATTTTAGTGAAATATCTTTCTCCTGCAGATACCGCATCCATACAAGTGGGAATTTATAGCGCCTGTTATAAAATTTCCATTATGATGACCATATTTGTGCAAGCCTTTAAGTATGCTGCCGAACCTTTTTTCTTTTCGCAAGCCAAATATGAAAATGCCAAAAGAAACTATGCCGATGTGATGAAGTATTTTGTCATTGCATGTTCCTTTATCTTTTTGGGAATTATGCTGTTTATTGATGTAGTAAAGTATTTTGTTGGAAGTCAGTACTATGAAGGTTTAAAAATAGTTCCTGTCTTGCTGTTGGCCAATATTTGCTTGGGCATTTTTTACAATTTGTCAGTATGGTATAAAATAAACGATAAAACCTCTTGGGGTGCGTATATTTCGCTAATGGGCGCTGCCATTACACTGGCCCTTAATTTTATTTTAATTCCTTTGATAGGGTATATGGGGGCTGCATGGACCACCTTAATTTGCTATTTCAGTATGATGATGGTTTCATTCTTTGTTGGGCAAAAACATTATCCAATTCCCTATAATGTAAATAAAATTCTGTTTTTCATTGCCTTGGCATTGGGATTTTATTTTCTGAACTGCTGGTATGCAAACTTGATATCTGAAGTATCATTAAAAATGATTCTTAATGTTGTATTGCTGATGACGTATATTTTCGTCATTGGGTTTTCTGAAAAGAAAAATTTACGAAATTTAATTCATTCCAAATGAAAGGACCCAAAAATAAAGTGCTTTTTGTTGACAATGCCCATCCACAATTAATCGACGATTTAACCGATTTGGGGTTCGAATGTATTCACATTCCGGAAATTACTCGTGAAAAGTTAATGGATACCATTGGTGAATATTTTGGCATTATTATACGCAGTCGGATTTTGCTCGATAAGGAGATGTTGGAAAAAGCAAAGAATTTGCAGTTTATTGGAAGGGTTGGCGCAGGAATGGAGAATATTGATGAGGTTTATGCCACGGAGAGAAACATCCAATGTTTTAATTCTCCCGAAGGGAATCGAGATTCGGTTGGGGAACATTGTATAGGAATGCTCTTGGCCTTATTGAATCATTTTCTTGTTGCCGATCGGGAAGTGCGTAATGGAAAATGGAACAGAGAAGGGAATAGAGGGGTCGAAATTAAAGATAAAATCGTAGCGATAATTGGCTTTGGCAATATGGGCAGTGCTTTTGCTGAGCGATTGATAGGTTTTAAACCCAGGATTCTAGCCTACGATAAATATAAATTCAATTACTCAAAGGGAATGGTAATGGAGGTGGAAATGGATGAAATTTATAAAAATGCCGACATTGTGAGCTTACATGTTCCTCTTACCCCTGAAACACAGTATTTAGTGGACCATGAATTTTTAAATCGCTTTGAAAAAAACATATATCTTATCAATACCTCTCGTGGGAAAGTAGTAAAAACTGCTGATTTGGTTACTAATATTAAGTCAGGCAAAGTATTAGGTGCCGCGCTCGACGTATTGGAATACGAGAGTCATTCATTTGAAAATCTAATCACCTCCAAGCTTTCAGAGGATTTTAAGTGGTTGTTGAAATCGGATAAAGTAATTTTAACACCTCACATTGCCGGTTGGACCATAGAGTCAAGAGTCAAGCTCAGTTTGGTCTTATCGGAGAAGATAAGAAAAGCATTTAACGATCCTTTTTTACACTGGGATCATAGCATGATTTAAAAATACATTCAGCAAAGGGTTTTCAACTTCAAAAATATTTGTATTTTTGCGGAAATATCTCTTCGTAGCTCAGCTGGTAGAGCAATTGACTCTTAATCAATGGGTCGAGGGTTCGAGTCCCCCCGAGGAGACAACAAGGTTCTTTATATAAAGTGATGCCACTTTAGCTCAGTTGGTAGAGCATCGCATTCGTAATGCGAGGGTCGCGAGTTCAAGTCTCGTGAGTGGCTCTATCAATTGAAAATTTCGGGGTGTAGCGCAGTTGGCTAGCGTGCCGCGTTCGGGACGCGGAGGTCGGAGGTTCGAGTCCTCTCACCCCGACAGAATTTACTCAAAAGCTACTGATTATCAGTAGCTTTTCTTTTTTTTACACACTGCTCGTATTACAATATGGATAGACTTGCTTAAATGAAGTTTGTTATATACTTAAAAAGCTGGCTCAATAAAATTGATACAATAAAAAAAAGTTTCCTATCAGCAAGATTATTCCCAAGAATTTGAATACTTAAATAGAAAACATGATGACATAGAAAGAAATATTAATTCCTTGGAATCTACTATAAGATGGAAATAATTGTTTGTTGAGCAATAAATTATTTCGTAAACCTAAAGTTTTCTTTAGTTATTCTTTAGTTGACTAAATAAAAGTTATGCAACTATCAGATTTACATGGCTTAAGCATGTTTAACATCCTCCCCAGGCTGGATCCCGATACCTCGGGAGAACCCTTTGATTAATCCCGACAAGTCGGGACTCTTACCAACTGAGCAAAAAAATCGATATCACCATTATGTTGAATTAATTCAAGTATAATTTGCTTACTTTTAAGTTTCTTGAGCTTTCGTTCATATTGCATTGCTAAACTCCGGTTTTCTCCAATGGCAAAAACAGCCTTTAGTTCCCAAGGTCGATATTTTGAAGTAAATGTATTATGAATCGAGGTATTATGCTCTAAAAGTCTGCGATTAGGATCATCTGTTGATCCAACATAAAACTTATCTGCCACTGCAGAATATAAAATGTAAACGTAATGCATAAAAAAGCAAAAAGCCGCATTTGCGGCTTTTTTGCTCCCCAGCCTGGACTTGAACCAGGGACCCTTTGATTAACAGTCAAATGCTCTAACCAACTGAGCTACTGAGGAATAATCTTTTCTCTTCTCTGATGACCCTTTGATTAATCCCGACAAGTCGGGACTCTAACCAACTGAGCTACTGAGGAATAATCTTTTCTCTTCTCTGATGACCCTTT
>CAZJBB010000027.1:0-19198 GCA_964543995.1 uncultured Bacteroidales bacterium | reverse complement strand
CCTTTGATTAATCCCGACAAGTCGGGACTCTAACCAACTGAGCTACTGAGGAATATTCTTTTCTCTTCTCGATGACCCTTTGATTAATCCCGACAAGTCGGGACTCTGGCAATCGAGAAATTTTATATTCTTATTTTGCTTTGACAAAGAACTTTTTTAAATCTGCGTTCGATTTAAGGTTTGCAAAATTAATGATTAATTTAAAATATGCAATATCTTTGTAAAAAATATTTTTAATAGCTAAAATAAACATATATGAAGAAGGTTATAGGATTAGGAAATGCATTGGTTGACATCATGACCATGCTTGAAAATGACGATTTACTTGCACAATTTAATTTACCCAAAGGGAGCATGCAGTTGGTTGATAAAACAACTGCCAATTACATCAACCACTCAACCCAACATTTAAATAAGAAACTTGCTTCCGGTGGTTCAGCCGCAAATACCATTCATGGTTTAGCAAATTTAGGAGTAAGTACAGGTTTTATTGGAAAAATAGGGAATGACGAATTAGGTGAGTTCTTTAAAAAAGACATGATTGATCATAAAATTGAACCCAAATTAGCCTATAGTAATACTGATTCAGGTTGCGCTATTGCTTTAGTAACTCCTGATTCGGAAAGAACATTTGCAACTTTCTTGGGAGCAGCTGTTGAAATTTCAGAATCAGATATTCTTCCATCACAGTTTGATGGTTATACCCACTTTCATATTGAAGGATATTTGGTACAAAACCATGATTTGATGTTAAAAGCAGTGCAAACAGCAAAAGAAAAAGGCTTAATTATTTCACTTGATTTAGCCAGCTTTAATGTAGTTGAGGCAAATAAAGACTTTTTAGAAAATTTGATCTTAACTTACGTTGATATTGTGTTTGCCAATGAAGAAGAAGCCAAAGCTTTTACCGGTCATGAACCGGAAACCGCTTTAATTGCACTTTCAGAAAAATGCGAAATTGCCATTGTGAAAACCGGAAAGAATGGCTCTTTAATTAAAAAAGGACAAGATGTTCATACCATAGGCATAATACCAGTAAATAGTATTGATACCACAGGAGCAGGTGATTTATACGCTTCGGGATTTCTATATGGCTTGCTGCACAACCTTCCTCTGGATAAATGCGGAAACATTGGTTCCGTTTTGTCGGGACATGTAATTGAAGAAATTGGCGCAAAAATGAACCTGGAGAGATGGGAGAAATCTTTATTAATGATAGATAAAATTCATTCACTTTAAATATGGTAAGCATGAAAAATCATCAAACTATTTTACTTGGAATAATAGGTTTTATTTTCTTTATTAATGTAAGCACGGCTTATGCCGGAACTAAAGATACAACCATGATTAAAAAAATTGAACAATTTGCTGTAGTGAAACTAACTACTGATCTCTCTAAATTATCCTCAAAAGAAAAGGAAATGATTCCTCTTTTAATAGAGGTAGCCAATATCATGGACGAAATTTTTTGGATGCAAACCCTTGGCGACAAAACCCTTTTCTTGAATGGAATCAAAGATAAAAATGTCAAAAAGTTTGCAGAAATAAACTATGGTCCTTGGGAACGATTGAGTGAAAACAAATCATTTGTTCCGGAATTCAAAGAAAAACCTTTAGGAGCTAACTATTATCCCACAGACATGACCAAAGCGGAGTTTGATAAATTTTCCGACAAAAACAAAACTTCTTTATATACCCTAATTCGCAGGAATAATGACAAATCTCTAAAATGTGTTTGGTTTCATGAGGAATACAAAGAAAAGGTTGAAAAAGCCGCTTTATTGTTAGAAAAAGCAAGCTTATTAGCTGAAGATCCCGGTCTGAATTCCTATTTAAAACTTAGAGCAAAAGCATTGTTAACGGATGATTATTTCGAAAGCGACATGGCATGGATGGACATGAAAACCAATACTTTAGATTTTGTTGTAGGGCCCATTGAAACCTATGAAGATGCTTTGTTCGGATACAAAGCGGCGCAAGAAGCGGCTATTTTAGTTAAAGACAAAGAATGGAGCAAAAAGCTTGAAAAATACACCTTCTTTTTGCCAAAACTTCAAAATGAACTTCCGGTGGATCCTAAATACAAAAAAGAAGTTCCATCCCACAATTCGGATATGAATGTCTATGACATCATTTACTATGCCGGACATGCAAATTCAGGAGGAAAGACCATAGCCATTAATTTACCCAACGATGAAATTGTGCAGGCAAAAAAAGGCTCAAGACGTTTGCAACTTAAAAATGCCATGAAAGCCAAATTTGATAAAATTCTAATTCCGATTGCCAAACAATTAATTGATGCAGAACAACTTATAAATGTAAAATTTGTAGCATTTTTCTCCAACGTGATGTTTCATGAAGTGGCTCATGGACTTGGGATTAAAAATACGGTAACAGGCTTGGGAACCATTAGAGAAGCATTAAAAGATCAATATTCAGCATTCGAAGAAGCAAAAGCGGACATTTTAGGTTTATTTATTACCACTTCATTAATTGAAAAAGGTCACATTAAGGATTGTACTATCGAAGACGCCTATGTTACTTATATGGCTGGATTAATTCGATCTGTTCGCTTTGGTGCCACAGAAGCTCATGGCCAAGCCAACATGATGTGCCTTAATTATTTCGAGGAAAAAGGAGCTTTTAAGCGCAACGATAAAGGCACGTATACGGTAGTTTTTGATAAAATGAAAGAAGCCGTAAATTCTTGGGCGGCAATAGTGGTTCGTTTCGAGGGAGAAGGAGATTATAAAGGGGCAAAAACATACAATCAAGAAAATGGCATTATTAAACCAGAGCTTCAAGCCGATTTAAATCGCTTGAAATCTTTAAATATTCCGGTGGATGTGGTTTTTGAACAAGGTTTGAATACCTTAGGAATGAAATCTAATTCAAAAAAATAAGCTTGTTAAATAAATTTCAGTCTTATGCTTAATAAGGAAATTAAACCGAAAGTTGGCGTTGTTGGAAGTGGTTCTTGGGCAACTGCACTTGTGAAAATCTTATTGAACAACGTTTCTTCAATCAATTGGTGGGTTAGGGAAGCTGAAGTTGCCAAAAACCTATCCTTATATGGAAGAAACCCTTTGTACCTTAGCTCTGTTGCCTTTAATCCAGAAGCCATCAATATGTATTCTGATATCAGTGAATTGATTAAAGATTCAGACCATATCATATTTGTCATTCCTGCCGCATTTATGAAAACACAATTAGCCGATGTGTCCAGAGATATTTTTGAAGGAAAAAAAGTTCACTCGGCAGTTAAAGGGATTATACCTGAAACGAACCAAATTATTGCAGATTTTTTCATTTCTCAATATCATGTTTCTCTTCAGAATATTTCTGTAATATCCGGACCCTCCCATGCCGAGGAAATTGCTTTAGAGAAACTGACTTATCTCACCAATGCCTCCGTAAATGCTGAATTAGCAAGAGAAATGGCCTCCATGCTCGAATGCATATTTGTAAAAACTACTCCATCCGATGATATTTATGGGACTGAATATGCTGCAGTGTTGAAAAACATTTATGCGATCGCCGTTGGAATCGTAAAAGGTTTAGGTTATGGTGATAATTTTACTTCTGTGCTGGTTGCCAATGCTTTACAAGAAATGGAACGATTTATAGCTGCGGTGCATCCCATTGATAGAAATCTTTCCGGTTCAGTATATTTAGGCGACTTAATTGTTACCACCTATTCTCAATTTAGTCGAAATAGAACTTTTGGCAATATGATTGGAACCGGATATTCTGTTAAATCAGCTCAATTAGAAATGAAAATGATTGCCGAGGGGTATTATGCCACACGCTGTATTCACGAAATCAATAAATCCTACCAGGTGGATATGCCTATTGCAAATGCAGTTTACAACATTATTTACGAAAATATTTCTCCATTCATTGAGATGAAAATCATGGAGGACAAAATACGTTAAGAACCGGATGGCCTTGGGTAGTCGATAGAATAATGAAGACCTAGACTTTCCTTTCTATCGAGTGCCATTTTGATTATCAGATATCCAATATTGATCATATTCCTAAGTTCGCAAATACTTTCGGTTAAAATGGATTTATTGTAAAGGTCTTCTGTTTCATTATATATGATTTCGAGTCTGTCGAAGGCTCTTTTTAAACGCAAATCGGATCTTACTATGCCAACATAGTGACTCATAATACCTTGAAGTTCTTTAATGGATTGGGTAATCAACACCATTTCTTCATTCATAACCAAGCCCTCTGCATTCCAATCTGGAATTTCGTCGCAAAACTTCACTTTTTTGAAATTCTGAATCGAATCTACACTGGCACGGTGTGAAAACACCAAGGCTTCCAGCAAAGAATTTGAAGCCAATCTGTTGGCTCCATGCAGCCCCGTGGAAGAGCATTCTCCTGAGGCATATAAGTTCTTAATTGAAGAACGACTCCATTCATCAACTTTTATTCCCCCACAAATATAATGAGCTGCCGGTACTACCGGAATCATTTCTTTTGAAATATCAATTCCTATACTCAAACACTTAGCATAAATATTCGGGAAATGCTCAATAAGTTCAATCTTTTCTATCCTACTGCAATCAAGATACACATGTTCATGACCGTTTACTTTCATTTCGCTATCAATTGCACGAGCAACAATATCCCTTGGTGCTAAGGATCCTCTGGTATCGTATTTATGCATGAATTCCTTATTGTCTAACGTTTTTAGCACTGCACCTGCGCCTCTCATTGCCTCAGTTATTAAAAACGAGGGCTTTTCTGAAGGGTTGTATAAGGATGTTGGGTGAAATTGTATAAATTCCATGTTTTCTACTTTCCCTTTGGCACGATACACCATGGCAATTCCATCCCCCGTTGAAATAACGGGATTGGTAGTCGTACTGTAAACGCTTCCCACTCCTCCGGTACAAATCATGGTCATTTTTGATAAAATGGTGTCCACCAACTGAGTTTTAGGGTTCAACACATAAACACCAAAACAATTGATTTCCGGAGTTCTCCTGTTAACTTCTGCACCGAGGTGATGCTCGGTAATGATATCAATGGCAAAAGTATTTTCACGAATTTCAATGTTTGGATGGCTAAAGACTTTTTCGAGCAGCGCTTTTTCAATTTCATTTCCGGTACTGTCTTTATGATGCAACACCCTGTATTCCGAATGTCCTCCTTCTTTAGCTAAATCATATTTCCCCGTTTTTGTTTTATCGAAACGTGCCCCCCATTTTATCAATTCTTTAACACGTGGGGTGGATTCAGCAATGGTGAGCCTCACAATTTCTTCATTACATAAATGGTCTCCGGCAATAATGGTGTCTCTGAAATGTTTTTCGTAAGAATCCGGATTATACATCACAGCTGCGATTCCTCCTTGAGCGTATCGGGTGGAACTTTCTTTCGCAATAGATTTGGTAACAATACATACCTTTCCATGAGCTGCAACTTTTAGAGCAAAACTCAATCCGGCGATACCGGAACCAATTACCAAAAAATCATATTTCGTTCGCATACTAAGCCGTATTTTTTTACAAATGTAGGAAACAATTTCATCTAAATGATGAAGCCAATAGGGTAAAAGAATATAAAGTTGTGATTCATCATGCAAAACAGGGTTCTTTCCTAACACAGATTTTTTCCTTACTTTTGCATAGAAATTTAATGATTTGTCATGGGAATAAACAAAAGATACAGCGTGAAAAGTTTACTGGATGCCTCATCGAAGCATTTGGTTGGCTCAGAAGTTAATATTAAAGGATGGGTTAGAACCCGCAGGGGCAACAATAGCCTTGCTTTCATTGCCATTAATGATGGTTCAATTATTCATAACATTCAGGTGGTTGCCGAGCTTGAAAATTTCGACGAAGCTTTGATTAAATTGGTCACCACCGGGAGCTGCATAAGTGTTACCGGGGTCCTTTCAGAGTCCCCTGGAAAAGAACAATCCGTTGAAATTCAAGCACGTAACATTGAAGTTTATGGTACTGCTGATGCTGAAACCTTTCCTTTACAAAAGAAAGGGCATACCTTGGAGTTTCTTAGAGAAATAGCTCACCTTCGTCCTCGCACCAATACTTTTGGTGCCGTTCTTCGCATTCGTCATGCCTTGGCATTTGCCATTCACAAATTTTTCAACGATAAAGGGTTCTTTTATCTTCATTCACCCATCATAACCGGTTCTGATGCCGAAGGTGCTGGTGCAATGTTCAGAGTAAGCACCCTCGATCCAAACAATTTGCCCAAAACCCCTGATGGACAGGTGGATTTTTCTCAGGATTTCTTCGGAAAAGAAACCAATCTTACAGTTTCCGGACAATTAGAAGCGGAACTGGGGGCCCTAGCGCTTTCCAATGTATATACTTTTGGCCCTACTTTTAGGGCCGAAAATTCCAATACGCCCCGTCATCTTGCCGAATTTTGGATGATAGAACCCGAAATGGCTTTTTATGAAATTCAAGAAAACATGGATTTGGCCGAAGAATGTTTGAAATACATCATTCAATATGTAATGGAAAACAACTTCCCAGACCTAGAATTCCTGAACAAAATGTATGATAAAGAACTCATTGACCGACTTCAATCAGTAATTGCAGCTGAATTTATTCGGCTTACTTATACCGAAGCCGTGGATATTTTAATTGCATCAGGTCAGAAATTTGAGTTTAAAGTAGAATGGGGTGTTGATTTACAATCGGAACACGAACGCTTTTTAGTGGAAAAACATTTCGGAAAACCGGTAATTCTGACTGATTACCCTATGAGTATTAAGGCGTTTTATATGAAACAAAACGACGATGGAAAAACCGTGAGAGCCATGGATATATTGTTCCCGAAAATTGGCGAAATTATCGGAGGTTCTCAACGTGAAGAAAACTTCGAGAAATTGCTTAAACGAGTTCAAGAAATGGGAATTCCTGAAAAAGATGTCTGGTGGTATTTGGATACCCGTCGTTATGGAAGTGCACCCCACAGTGGCTTTGGTTTAGGCTTCGAACGCTTGGTGCTATTTGTAACCGGTATGGCTAATATTCGGGATGTAATTCCTTTCCCACGTACCCCTAATAACGCAGAATTTTAATCAGCAAAAACGGCTTCTATGTTACAACAACGGCTTCAACAAAAACTTCTTCAAAAGTTATCTCCTCAGCAAATTTTGCTGATGAAGTTGTTGCAAATACCTGCCGTTTCATTAGAACAAAGAATAAAAGACGAGCTTGAAGAAAACCCTGCCTTGGAAGACGAATCAGAGGTTGAACAGGATTTTTCCGACGAAGAAACCGACCCTTTTGATGATGACTTAGATGCCGATGTTGAAGTTCCTGAAACCGATATGAACGACGAGTTCGACATCACTGAATATTTAGACGATGATGAAACACCCAGCTATAAACTTTCGGTAAATAACACTTCGGAGGATGATGAGTACAGTAGTCAGAATCTGTATGTTTCAGGGAAAAGCTTTCAAGAAACCTTAATTGAACAATTGGGAACGCAGGAACTCAATAATAATCAATACCTTATTGGGTTAAATTTGATTGGGAATTTTGATGATGCCGGATATTTACAAAGGGAGCTTTCGGCGATTGTGGATGACTTGGCTTTTACGCAAAACATTGAAACAAACGAAGAAGAACTTTTGATGATCTTGAAAATGATTCAGAAGTTCGATCCCCCCGGTGTGGGTGCCAGAAACCTCCAAGAATGCTTATTGTTACAGCTTCAACGAATTGAAAAACAAACAAAAGAACTTCAGTTAGCCATTCAAATTATTAAATTGCATTTTACTGAAGTGACCCGTAAGCATTATGATAAAATAAAGCTTCGTCTGAATATTAATGATGCCGAATTAAAAAGTGCCATGGATTATGTGCTTAAGCTCAATCCAAAACCAGGAAACTCCTTAAGTGATACAACCAGAACCAATCAATATATTATCCCCGATTTTGTGATTGTGAACAATGATGGTATGCTGGAGCTCAGCTTGACATCGAAGAACTTGCCTGAACTACGCATCAACAGAACCTATAGCGAAATGCTTGAAACGTATTCAGAAAGCAAGGATAAAAAGTCTAAAAAGGATACCATATTATTTGTTAAACAAAAAATTGACTCGGCAAGGTGGTTTATTGAAGCCATAAAACAACGCCAGCAAACGCTTTTTCTTACCATGAACGCCATTATGGAATATCAAAGAGAATATTTTATTACCGGCGATGACACGAGTTTGAAACCCATGATTTTAAAAGACATTGCTGATATTGTGAAGCTTGATATTTCTACAGTTTCTCGTGTTGCCAACAGCAAATATGTTCAATGTCCGTTTGGAATTTTTGCTTTAAAGAGCTTTTTCTCCGAATCCATGCAAACCGATTCGGGTGAAGAGGTTTCTACCCGCGAGGTCAAGAAAATTTTAAGCGATTGCATCGAAAGCGAAAACAAGTCTAAACCTTATACTGATGAGTATTTAGGGAAAGTGCTTAACGAAAAAGGATACAACATTGCCAGACGAACAGTGGCTAAGTACCGTGAACAATTGAACATTCCGGTAGCCAGACTCAGAAAGGAGTTATAGCCATTTATGAAAAAATTCGCAAATCTCATTTCTTATATTTTTCATCCTGTTTTTTTACCCGTAGTTGCTTTTTTGTTTTTTTTTGACATTTGCTCTCGCAAATTATTATTCTACCTTTTGTCTTTTAAATTGGTGGTGATTTTAATTATGTTCATGATTACCATTTTGATTCCGGTCTTACTTTTTTTGTTTTTTCTTAAGAAAAAGTACATTCACTCTCTGGAAATGAATGATAAAGAAGAGCGTGTGTTGCCTTATATTGTGAGTTGTGTTTTTTATTTTGTTGCTTTTACCCTATTTCAAAAACTGCAACTGCCTTCTTTTTTTAAATTGTTTTTGCTTGGCGGAAGTATATTGACATTCATTCTTCTCATTATTAATCATTTTTGGAAAATCAGTGCTCACATGACCGGCATGGGCTCACTACTGGGAACATTTTTGGCAATCGCAGTATTATATTCAATAGAAATTCCCCTGTTCATTCCGAGTTTGATTTTGCTTTCAGGAGTGGTTGGGTTTGCCCGTCTTCAACTGAATCGCCATTCTCCGTTACAAATTTACGCAGGATTTATTTTGGGCTTTTTGGGTATGTTTTGGTTTATTTTCTTGTTGGGATAGTATTTATTATCAACTCACAAATGATGGTAAAATGAAAAAAATAGTTGTACTTACAGGCGCCGGTATCAGTGCCGAAAGTGGAATCAGTACTTTTCGCGATAGTGGTGGCCTTTGGGAAAAATATCCCATTGAAGAAGTTGCCACCTTCGAAGCTTGGGAAAACAATCCTCAATTGGTGCTTGATTTTTATAATCAAAGAAGGAAACAATTGTTGGAGGTACAACCCAATGAGGCTCATTATGCATTAGTTGAATTGGAAAAAGCTTTTGAGGTACAGATTATTACCCAAAATGTAGATAACTTGCACGAAAGGGCAGGATCAAAGCACATTCTTCATCTTCATGGAGAATTGACTAAAGCCAGAAGCACCATTGATGAAAATTTAGTTTACGAAATCGATGGTTGGGAATTGAAATGGGGCGATACTTGTGAAAAAGGCTCGCAATTGCGACCCCATATCGTTTGGTTTGGCGAAAGCGTTCCTATGATAGAAATTGCTGCCAGCCTTGTAAATAAAGCCGACCTCCTACTTGTTATCGGCACTTCCTTGAAAGTGTATCCGGCAGCGGGCTTATTACATCATGCACCGCCCTTTGTCCCTAAGTATCTCATTGACCCTAATGCCGAAATTATGCCTTCTTACTATAAAAATCTGAGTATTTTTAAAGAAAAAGCTGGTGTTGGCGTACCGGGCTTGGTAAAGAAATTAATTTCTTCTCCTGAGTAAACCCTATGGATTACACAAAAAACAAGAAGAGTATTAAGTACCACGTTTGCAAATTTCTCAAGCAAAACGCAAAAGAAATTAGTGGAAAAACGATTATTGACATTCCTGCCGGAAACGGAGTTACTTCCTCTTTTATGAAAGATTTAGGAGGGAATGTCCGCCCTTTTGACTTGTTTCCGGAATATTTCAAATCTCCTGAACTGTCCTGCCAACAAGCAGATGTAATGAAAGGAATTCCCGTTGCTGACCAATCTTCTGATTGGGTAATTTGCCAAGAAGGCATAGAACATTTTCAAAATCAACATGTTGCGTTTAAGGAATTCAACCGTATTTTGAAAAACGATGGAATACTAATTGTCACAACCCCTAATTATTCAAATATAGGCTCGAAATTCAGCTTTATGATGGGTGAAATGGAGCGTTTTAATAAAACCATGCCCATGAATGAAATGGACTCGGTTTGGATGAATACAACAAAAAAAAGCCAAGAGACCTATTTCGGCCATGTGTTTTTGATTGGAATCATTAAATTGAGATTACTTGCTGTTCTTAATGGCTTCGAAATCGAACACATTGTTTTTACTCGAACTCAGTTTACTTCATTGTTACTCATGCCGGTTTTCTATCCAATAATCTTGCTTTTTAATGTTTATACCTATCTAAAAAACAAGAAGAAAGCAAAAACCAAACAGCAAAAAGAAAGTTATAAAAAGGTGTTTAGATTGAATATCAATCCTAAAATCTTAATCGATAAGCATTTGTTTGTTGTTTTCAAAAAGAAAGGCTCTTTAGAAGAAGCGTTTTTGCAAATGGAAGCAGTTCATAAAGAGTTTGGAATAACCTAAGCCAAGCATCTCTTTATTTTTATTTTTGCAGAATGATTATTGTCGACCATGTTATTGTTTCAGACGAATTAATTAAAGTTCGCTTTGCTTGTAATTTAAGTGCTTGCAAAGGGGCCTGTTGTATTGAGGGCGATGCCGGCGCCCCTATTGAATTAGACGAAATTGGCATCATGGAGGATGTGGTGGATAAAGTGAAACCTTATGTAACCCCTGAAGGACTTGAAGTAATTGAAAACGTTGGGGTTTTTGAATATGATGCCTTCGGTCATTTTGTTACTCCTTTGATACACGATAAAGACTGTGCTTTTGTAATATACGAAAATGGCATTGCTATTTGTGCCATCGAAAAAGCTTTTCTTGCCGGAAAAATTAAATTCCGAAAACCCATTTCCTGTTATCTTTACCCCATAAGAATCAGCAAATCAGGAGCCATGGAAACCTTGCATTATCATCGTTGGGGAATTTGCAACTCCGCTTTGGTCCACGGGCAACAAATGCAAATGCCTGCATATCTTTTTCTTAGGGATCCTCTGATAAAAAAATACGGGTATGTTTGGTATAAAAAACTAGAGAAGTTGGTGAAAAATCAAAAAGAAGACAAAGTTTAAAAAGGCTCAAATTTATTTGTAAAATCGGTCTCATAACACTGAAATGAAAACCATTTCGAGTATTTAACATGTAATTTGACCATGACCTAGGACTTTAACTTCCTAATAATAAACTAATTAGACTACATAATATGAGACTTAGCAGAATGTAAATGCTATTACAAGTAAACAATGTCTGGCGTTCTCATGTTTAATAAAAAATGATTTTTTAATTAAAGCATTTATAAAATGAAAAATAAAATAGTGATTTCAGTCAGTGTAATTATCATATTTATTGCAATACAGTTCTTAGCTTACTTCTATGGTTATGTTATTTTCGGGAAAGAAAATTGGAATGCCATGGATATTAATTTGAAGCTTTCCATTTTAAAGTACTCTCAAATTGCTTTAGTATTTTTTGTTACTTTTATTCTTCTTAAAAAGTTACCTTTTGAAGCCTTGGGGCTAAAAAAGGATCTTTTAAAAGGTTTGCTGTATGGTTTTATTTTTGTTTTGCCAATGTTTATCGGGTATGGTATACAGAATAACTTTCATGCTGAGTTTTCAATAAGCCTTTTTCATAAAGACATTGTTTTAGCCGGATTTTTCGAAGAGTTTACCTTCAGGGGGTTTTTATTTGGTATTTTGTTCTATTATTGCGGTTGGGGTTTTATTACCGCAGTTCTTATTCCTTCCGTTTTATTTGGAATGGGACATTTATATCAAGCTGGTGATTTGGCAGAGAGCATCAGTGTATTCCTGTTTACGGCCTTAGGCGGAGCAGGTTTTGCATGGCTGTATATGGCCTGGGGAAGTTTGTGGATGGTTATCTTCCTGCATGGTTTTATGGATTTAGCTTGGGATATGTTTTCAACACAATCAGGAAATGTCACTGGAAATCTGTATGCCAATATTTTTAGATTTACCACATTAGGGCTTGCCATTTATTTTACCAGAAAGAAGGCAAAAGCGGAAAACCGACTCTCTCTGAAAGGAAGGCTTTGGGTGAATAAAGAAGTTGTGTAGAATACAATGGGGGCAAACCGTCTTAAATAAATTAAGACATCATATAATACTTTACAAATTCACCAGCTTGTTCTTAATGGCAAATTTAAGCAAGTCCATGGTGGATTTGAGTTCTAACTTTTGCATAATGTGGTTTTTATGCGACTCCACGGTTCGAATGCTGATAAAAAGCTTGTCTGCAATCTCCTGATTTGACAAACCTTCAGCAAAATGTTTTAATATTTCGGTTTCGCGCTGAGAAAGCTTAGAATCTTGTTTTTCTTCCACCTGATCCACTCCTTTGATGTTTCGTATATAGCTTTTCAGAATGATATTGGAAATTTGATCGCTGAAAAATTCTTCACCACTATAAATGGTGTGTATGGCTTCCATTAGCTCTTGCCGAGTGGTGTTTTTGGGTAGATACCCCTTTGCTCCGTTTTTTATAGCGGTAAACACATATTCTTCGTTGGTATACATCGATAAAATCAGAACCTTTATTGCGGGGTGTTTTTCGCAGATGATTTTAGTAACTTCTAAACCCGACATTCCTTTTAAAGAAATATCCAATACCACAATATCTGTTTGAGTTTCTTTTAGTATATCGAAAAGGGTTTCGGCATCACCGGCTTCACCAACAATTTCGATATCGTCAATGCCGTTCAATAGTGATTTTATACCATCTCTAACAATGTCATGATCATCAACCAAAATAATTTTTATTGTATCCATGCTATTTTAATTCTGTGATAATTCAATAGGAATTTTAATATGAATTTGAGTTCCCTTACCTAGCGGTTTTAAATTCAATATTTCCGCCAAGCAATAAAGTTCTTTCACTCATGTTTCGTAAACCGTTTCCTTTTTTCGCATTTTCGCTTTCAAAGTTAAAACCTTTTCCATTATCTTCAATTTCTAAATATATCATTTTATCATTTTGCTTTAGGCTTACAATCAAACTGTTAGCTTCTGCGTATTTATACGTATTGCTTAATGCTTCTTGGGCAATTCGGTAAATGTACATCTTTGTGGTTTTATTTAACGCATCAAATTCCCCTTCAAAAGTATATTTCACTCTTATCTTAGCATATTCTGAGATTTCATCACATAATCGACGCATGGCTTTTTCCAGTCCGAATTCATTTAACACCGTGGGCATTAAATCGTTCGAGATTTTCCGGATTTCATCTATGGTTTTATCGAACAGCTCCTTTACATGCGAAATCATATATCGAATTTTCGACATATCGGTATGGTTGATGCTTTCCAGCTTGAGTTTAATGGCAATCAGTAATTGCCCCAATCCATCATGTAATTCCCTCGACAATCGCTGCCTTTCCAATTCCTGACCGTCAATTACGGAGCGCAACTCGTCGAACCGTTCACTGTTAAATTCATCCGACAATTGCCTAAGTTGCTGGATCATTTGGTTAAATTCTTTTGCAAGTACACCCATTTCTCCTTTTTTTCCCTCGCTGAGGGTCACGCTCAAATTTCCTTTCCCAACCTCTTGAATGGCATTTTTAAACTCCTTAAATTGACGGTTCATTTGCCTGGAAATGAGTATACCGAGCAACAAAATCAGTAAAGACCCTGTCAACCATAAAATGAATAATAGATTTCCAAACTCATCAGGAGCGGCAAGGCTGTTTTGGTTGCAATTGCTCTGGTGAAAGAAGTATATAATAATGGAAACCGTGCCAAACAAAAAAATGCTTGCAATTACAAGGTAATGAATACGGAAGGTTTCGAAAAAGGGTTTTTTCATTAAACTGGCTTTAATTTGTTAGTCAAAAAATCATATCCACAGATAGGAATATAGTAAATAAGGGTCGGTGGTTATTGTATTGTGTTTGTTCATAGTAGAATCTTAGGAAGTATGCGCTTAATGCTGCTAATTTGTTTTGCCATTATTATAAAATGTGTATGGAAGCTAAATTATTATTTTTTGTATTTTTTTTGTATCAATCCATGTTTGTGGAGGTGGAAGGACGTATGAGCCCTTGCCCCGGCTTCGTCTGGGGTTTTTTAAACCCAACTTGCAAGTCTTGTAAGTATTTGTCCATCTGGGGTTTTTACATTATCAGAGAATTGATTTTTAAAAATATTCATTGCTTTTGTATTACTAACAGCGTCGGAGATAGCATCTCCGATCCGAGGGCAAACGTAAGTTTGCCGTTTATATTTTGTAATAATCCTATTATCACTGTATTCTTAAAAGAGTTTTTAATCATTCCTTAAAGTAATCACAAATATAAATCAAATACCCTTTAGAATATTTGAAAAATGAGGATACTTATAAAACAAAAAAGACCACCCTTTGGGGAATGGTCTTTTGTAAAAGATAACAATCAAGCTTAAACAGTAGGATGTTTTTTAAAGATTTCCTCCGAATTCATTAAAATTTCAATATACTGTGCTCTTTTGAAAGCGAAACGATCTTTGATGTTCTTTTTGGATAATTTACCCCTAAAATCACCAAGGGAAGCATAATTCTTTTGGTTCATCCAAGCTTCAATATCCAACAGCATTTTGCTAATATGGTGAATGTGATTTTTGTATAGGGTGCTGGCAATTTGAACACAATCGGCACCGGCAAGCAACATTTTAATCACATCATTTCCTTCGTAAATACCTGAGGTAGTGCAAACTGAAGCTTTGGAGTTGCCATAAAGCAAACCTGCAAATCGCATTGGAATTAAGTGGTCATCCTGATTGCTTAATGAATATGGAAACGCTTGAGTCTCGGTTTGAATATCGATTTCGGGTTGGAAGAAACGGTTAAAAATCACTACGGCATCGGCTCCGGCTTCGTTCATTTTAGCAATAAAACGCAAGGGATTGGAATAGAAAGCACTTAATTTAACTCCAACAGGAATGCTAACGGCCGCTTTTACTGCTTTTAATACTTCTACTTGAGCATCCTCTATGGTTTTTCCACAAAGATCAAACTTTTCGGGAACCGTATAAAAGTTAAGCTCTAAAGCGTCAACACCGGTTTCTTCAATTTTTTTCGCATATTCAACCCAAGTATCCATATTTATGCAGTTCAAACTGGCAATTAATGGGATGCTAAGGGCTTGTTTTGCTTTACGTAAATTAAACAAATATTCTTCCGGTCCGGCATGAGTAATATCGGGAAACAAAGAAGTCATTTCGGCATTGCGCTCTTCAAATTCCTTCATGGTCTCGTGCATTTGGAGATTTTCTAAATGAATTTGCTCCTCGAAAAGGGATTTATACACAATGGCTGCAGCACCTGCAGCTTCCATTTTTTTTAGATTATTCACATCAGTAACCAAGTTGTTAGCACCGACGATAATGGGATTCTTCAAATTTAACCCCATGTAGTTTATAGTAAGATTAGCCATATTTTGATGTTTTTTGGTATCTAAAAATTATTTTGAAAAATCTAAACTTGCTTGACGACGATAGGTATCATAACGCCATTTGGCATTTTCTTCTGCTGCCGTAAATAATTCCAATGCTTCTTTTGGAAATGATTTTTTGAGTGAAGTATAACGGACTTCGCTGTTAAGGAAGTTTTGGAATTCATCCCACTTAGGTTCTTTAGAGTCGAGGATAAACGGATTTTTACCTTCGGCTACCAATGATGGATTGTAACGATACAAATGCCAATAGCCACATTCAACAGCACGCTTAGACTCTTCCTGAGTTTTCCCCATTCCGGATCTTAAGCCGTGGTTAATACAAGGTGCATAGGCAATAATAATCGATGGCCCTGGGAAAGCTTCCGCTTCTTTCAATGCCCTGAAGTATTGTCCCATATTGGCACCCATAGCTACCTGAGCTACATACACATAACCGTATGATACCGCCATTAAACCCAAATCTTTTTTGCGAATTCTTTTTCCGGAAGCAGCAAACTTAGCCACCGCACCAACCGGAGTTGCTTTGGAGGATTGTCCACCTGTGTTGGAATATACCTCGGTATCCACAACAAGAACATTTACATCTTCACCACTGGCCAATACGTGGTCTAACCCACCAAATCCAATATCATAAGCCCAACCGTCGCCACCAAAAATCCAAACCGATTTCTTAACTAAGTATTGTTTTAAATCGAGGATTTCTTTGGCAAAAGCTTCTTTCGATTTGCTAAGAACGCTTTCAACTTTTTGAGAAGTAGCCACCGTGGTTTCTGCATTTTTCATTCCGGCAATCCAGTTCTCAAAGGCTTCCTGCATTTCAGCATTGACTCCTTTTGCAATGGCTTCCTTCATCAAACGAGCTAGACGATCTCTTATTTTATCAATTCCCAATCCCATACCATAACCATACTCAGCATTGTCTTCGAAAAGGGAATTGGCCCAAGCCGGTCCATGTCCGGTTCTCTTACTTTCGCAGTAAGGTGTTGAAGGAGCAGAACCCCCATAAATAGAAGAACAACCGGTGGCATTGGCTACCATCATGCGTTCACCATACAATTGGGTGATAAGCTTAATATAAGGAGTTTCACCACAACCAGCACAAGCACCTGAAAATTCGAATAAAGGTTGTGCAAACTGAGAATTTTTAAAAGTTTTAAATTTATCTAAAGTATCATCTTTATAGGTAACATGGTTTGCAAGATAATTCCAGCGATTTATTTCCGCATCCTGGCTTCCCAAAGGTTTCAATTCCAGTGCTTTGGTTTTAGATGGACAAACGTCTACACAATTTCCGCAACCTGTACAATCCAACACACTCACTTGAATTCGGAATTGCAATCCTTCCACATCTTTTCCGGTAGCTTTTACTACGGTAGTGTTTTCAGGAGCCCCTATTAACTCTTTATCATTCAATAAGAAAGGACGAATGGCAGCGTGAGGACAAACATAAGCACATTGGTTGCACTGAATACAATTGGCTTCCAACCAAACAGGAACATTTACTGCAATACCTCTTTTTTCATATTCTGTGGTGCCGGCAGGGAAGGTTCCATCTTCGCGACCCATGAAAGCACTTACCGGTAAATCATCACCGTCTTGTGCATTAATAGGTTCCATCACATTTTTTATAAAGTCAGGAATGTTGCGTGCATCCACCACCTTTTTTACAATTATGTCTTTCCATTCAGCAGGAACCGCTATTTCAGTAACTTCACCACCGCGATCTACGGCAGCATTGTTCATGTTAACAATGTCCTCGCCTTTATTTCCATAGGATTTAAAAATCGCTTTTTTCATTTCACCTACAGCAAGTTCGTATGGAATTACCCCTGAAACTTTAAAGAAAGCTGCTTGCATGATGGTATTGGTTCGATTTCCCAATCCAATTTCGTCGGCAATAGCAGTGGCATTGATGATATAAAACTTGATTTCGTTTTCTGCCAAGTATTTTTTCATGTGGTCAGGCAAACGATGCTTGGTTTCTTCAACGTCCCAAATGCTGTTGAAAAGGAAGGCTCCGCCTTTTTTCAAGCCTTTAAGCATGTTATACTTGTTTAAGTATGAAGGCACGTGGCAAGCCACAAAGTCGGGAGTGTTTACCAAATAGGGTGATCGGATGGGTGAATTTCCAAAACGAAGGTGAGAAACAGTAATACCGCCTGATTTTTTTGAATCATAAGCAAAATAGGCTTGACAATATTTATCGGTGGTATCTCCAATAATTTTGATGGAGTTTTTATTGGCTCCAACGGTTCCATCTGCACCTAAACCAAAAAACTTACCTTCAAACGTTCCCTCGGAGGTTACGCTGATTTCGGGTAATAATGGTAAAGATAAATGTGTAACATCATCCACTATACCAATGGTAAAACGATTTTTAGGTTCTTCTGAAATCAAATTGTTATATACCGATAACATTTGAGCAGGAGTCGTATCTTTAGAGCTTAATCCATAGCGACCACCAATAATTACCGGGGCATTTTCTGTTCCGTAGAAAAGGTCTTTTACATCTAAATATAAAGGTTCTCCATTGGCACCCGGTTCTTTTGTGCGATCCAAAACGCAAATTCTTTTTACGTTTTTAGGGAATACCTTGAAGAAATATTTTGCTGAGAAAGGACGGTATAGGTGTACGCTGATGATGCCTAGTTTTTCACCTTTACCAGCCAAATAATCCACCAATTCTTTGAGGGTTTGAGTAATCGATCCCATGGCGATGATCACGTTTTCGGCATCAGGAGCACCATAATAAGTAAATGGATGATATTCGCGTCCCGTAATTTTTTGCAACTCTTGCATATAATCTTCCACCACATCGGGTAAAGAATCATAAAAACTGTTAGCTGCTTCACGTGATTGGAAATAGATGTCCGGGTTTTGAGCAGTACCGCGAGTAACCGGATGTTCGGGATTCAAAGCCCTGTCGCGGAATGCCTGAAGGGCGTTATAGTCTACCAATTTTGCCAATTCTGCGGTTGTGGGTGCTTCCACCTTTTGAATTTCGTGCGAAGTTCTGAAACCATCAAAGAAATGCATAAAAGGCACTCTCGATTTTATGGCTGCTAAATGAGCCACTCCGGCAATGTCCATAATCTCTTGAACGCTTCCGGTGGCCAACATGGCGAAACCGGTTTGACGGGTACTCATAACATCACTATGATCTCCAAAAATAGATAATGCCTGAGCCGCTAAACTTCTTGCGGAAACATGGAATACACCGGGGAGTAATTCACCGGCGATTTTATACATATTCGGAATCATCAACAATAAACCCTGAGAAGCAGTATATGTTGAGGTAAGTGCGCCTGATTGCAAAGAACCGTGAACGGCTCCTGAAGCACCGCCTTCTGATTGCATTTCGGCTACCCTGACGGTTTCATTAAAAATGTTTTTTACGCCATGCGCAGCCCATTCGTCAACATATTCTGCCATGGTAGATGAGGGAGTGATAGGATAGATTG
>CAZJBB010000026.1:0-23940 GCA_964543995.1 uncultured Bacteroidales bacterium | reverse complement strand
TGCTGACGCGGGTGGCGGCGCTCGTCGTTATGACGATGGGGGGCAGACTCTCCGTTTATTCTCCCCGAATATTCGTTGTCCGGTTTGATATGCTTCCATAATTTCATCACTGGTTCGAGTTTTTGATACGGCAACCAACTGAACATTTGCAGGAAGCAAGTCGTTATAATATTTTATTTGATTAGAAACGGACATATTTATTTGGTAAAAATACAAAAGAAAATTGAGTAGATGGGTTCTGGTAAAAAATGTTAATATCAAACAGATGCAAACTTAAGCCTTATCTTTGCTTTCTCAATTTCAGGATACATGATGCGTAATAACTTGATTTTCTTCTTTAAACAATGGGTGTATTGGTTATTTATTTTTGCAGTGGGTCGGGCTGTTTTTTTAATTTGGAATTTTCAATTATTATCCGCTGAACATATTCCTTTAGGGGAAACCTTGTTGAGTTTTGTACATGCCTTAAAATTAGATATATCCGCTGCCTGTTATTTAAGTATCATACCCTTTCTTATCCATACGATTTTATTTTTTAAACCAGGAAAAACTTTATTGACCATCCACAAGTTTTATCTTGGAATTTTTACTTTTATCGTATATTTAATTGGCTTAAGTGAAACCGGGCTCTATTCTGAATGGCGCTGTAAGATAAACACAAAAGCCCTTGCCTATTTAAAACATCCCAGCGAAATTGTAAACTCCACCTCCACTGCTAACTTTTTAGGATTACTTTTTTTGCTAATTGCCTTAACTATAGGCAGTATTTGGTTGTATCACAAAGTGTTGGCTCATAAGAATTATCCTTTTAAAAAAAATACTTTAGCCGGAATTCTATTTTTAATATTCACTCCGGGATTTTTACTTTTAGGAATACGTGGAGGATGGGATGCCATACCCATAACCCAAAGCCAATCATGGTATTCGAAGCACATGGAGTTGAACGATGCAGCAGTAAACTCATCTTGGAATTTGATGATTAATTATCTCGATAGCAAGTCATTTCTCGAAAAAAATCCTTTCGAATGGATGACGGATGATGAAGCCAAAAAGATAGTTAAAAAGTTACATCGGTGTGATATTGATTCCACCCAATATATCTTAAATACAGCCCGTCCAAATATTGTATTGCTTATCATGGAAAGCTGGTCGGCTGATTTGATTGAATCTTTAGGGGGTAGAAAAGGAATTACGACTCAATTTCATGAACTCGAAAAAGAAGGGTATTTGTTTACTCAAACTTATGGGTCAGGAACGCGTTCTCAACAGGGAATGGCTGCTATTTTTGGAGGATATCCTGCCATCCCCATAACCACGCTAACTGAGTTTCCTGAAAAGTATGCAAAAACACCCAGTTTGGTAAAAATATTTAATGCCAATAAATACAATACGTCCTTTTATTTTGGTGGACAGTTGATTTATGGGAACATTAAATCATACATTATGTACAATGGGTTTAACCGCATAATAGAAGGAGATGATTTGGATGCCAAGTTACCACGAGGAAAGTTAGGAGTTCACGATGAATATGTATTTGCCAGACAGCTAAACGATCTAAAAAGTGAGCCTCAACCCTTTTTCTCAGCAATGTTTACTTTAAGTACCCATGCACCCTACGACCAACCCATGAAAAATGTTCTGAATTGGGGAGTCAATGAAAATGATTACATCAACTCTGCTTTTTATACCGATAAATGTTTGGGCAATTATATTTCGGAAGCCAAAAAGCAGCCTTGGTATAATAACACCCTGTTTATCATTGTTGCAGATCATTCTCATATTTCCTATAAAACCAGCAGCATGATGACTTTTGAATTCCGTAGAATTCCATTATTATTGTTTGGAAATGTAATAAAACCTGAGTTTAGAGGAAAGAAAGATTCTATTCTAATGGCTCAATCCGACATTCCTGCAACCTTATTGAAGCAGTTGAACTTGCCCTCCAACGAATTTAATTGGAGTCTAAATAAACTAAATCCTTTTGCCCCCCAGTTTGTGTTTTTTCAAATGAATGAAGGTTTGGGATGGAAACGACCAGAAGGATATTATATTTATAACAAAGATGCGAATGTATTTCTGGAAAAAAATCTTCCTCCGGTAATGGAAGACAGCATAATAAAAGAAGGAAAAGCATACTTACAGGTGTTGTTTAGGGAGTTTTTGGATTATTAAAAAGATCAATAATGAGATTTCACAGTAAGGTTTGCCACCTTAAAAAAGTAAATAACAAACAGATTTTCAGAAACTCATATTTTCACTATTTTTGAAAAGTGAAAAAAACACACTATTTCCTGCTTTCCATGATCATTTTGTTTGCATTGGCATGTGAAAGGCACAAAGATATTTCAGGACGGACGGTTTTTAAATACAATGAATCCGCCGGAATTACTTCTTTAGACCCGGCATTTGCACGTGATCAAGCCGTTATCTGGGCCGACAATCAACTCTTTAATGGTTTGGTTCAACTAGATGACCAATTAATAGTCAGGCCTTGTATTGCAAAAAGCTGGGATATATCCGATGAGGGTAAAACGTATACTTTTCATTTAAGGCAAGACGTTCACTTTCAAAAAAACCAGCAAATTCAATTTGCAACAGGAAGAAAGGTATTGGCTTCGGACTTTGTATTTAGCTTTAATCGTTTATTACAATCTGACATTGCTTCCCCGGGGGCATGGATTTTCCAATACGTTGCAAAAGATTCCATTTCAAATAAATTTGCTTTTTTTGCAATTAATGATTCCACATTTCAAATTCAGCTTTCCTCAACCTATCCCCCATTCCTGAGCTTATTAAGCATGCAATATTGTTCAGTAGTTCCTTCGGAAGTAGTGAATTTTTACGGTAAGGATTTTCGTACCCATCCTGTTGGTACAGGACCATTCATGCTGAAATTATGGAAAGAAGGGGTTAAACTGGTATTAGTTAAAAATCCGGATTATTTTGAATTTGAAAACGGCAAGCGACTTCCTAATCTGGATGCCGTATCTATTTCCTTTATCATTGATAAACAGTCTGCATTCCTTGAATTCGTGAAAGGCAATTTAGACTTCATTTCTGGAATTGATGCGAGTTATAAAGATGAATTACTCTCCAGAAACGGAAAACTAAGAACTAAATACGCTAAACTATTCAATCTCATCACCTGTCCCTATTTAAATACCGAATATCTAGGTTTTCAACTCGACGAAAAACTTGCTAATTCACAAGCGAACCCATTAAAAAACAAACTGATACGCCGGGCAATTAACTATGGTTTCGACAGAGCAAAGATGATCCATTATCTTAGAAACAATATTGGCTATGCCGGATTGTATGGAATGATTCCCCTTGGACTGCAAGGATTTGACACCACTCAATCCATCGCATACAACTATAATCCGAATTTATCAGCAGATTTATTAAAAGAGGCCGGTTATCCGGGTGGAAAAAATTTACCCACCATTAGTTTGCATGCAACTTCTTCATATCTCGATTTGTGTCAATACATTCAACAACAGCTTGGAGAATTGGGGTTCAATATCAAAATTGAAGTAAACCCACCGGCAACATTAAGGAACCTAATCGCCAATCAAAAAGTGCCTTTTTTCAGGGGATCATGGATAGCAGATTATCCTGATGCAGAAAACTATTTGTCCTTATTTTATTCAAAGAATTTCAGTCCCAAAGGCCCTAATTATACTCATTTTAAAAATGAAGCCTTTGATGTTTTGTATGAAAAAGCCATGAAAGAGTTGAATGATTCTGTTCGGATTCGATATTACAAAAGGATGAATGAAATTCTTATTGAAGAGGCCCCTGTTGTGGTTCTTTATTACGACCAAGTTATCCGTTTGGTTCAAAACAACATTAAAAATCTTGGAATAAATTCGTTAAACTTATTGAACCTAAAAAGAGTAATTAAAACCGGGGAATAATAATCACCTGATTTTCAATTTTTAAAACAAACAAAACCGGGGATTCTTCCGGCTTTCCATGAATGCAGTAATGCACCGGAACTATTATACTGAAGCACCCAACCATCTTGTAAATAATCAATGGCATCCGTAACAAAGATGTCATCGGTTTGGGGATGCATTCCCATTCGATAGAACAATCGGGAGTCTTGGGTTATTATAGGGTTTAAAGGTAGGTTAACATCTGTAATAGACATTTTAAAAACACCTGAATTTAAAAAGTATAAATCCGTTCCATCTTTACTGATACAAAGTTCTTTCGGATAATCACTTGAGGTAAAATTATACTGGGACTCAATTTGAAAACTTATGGGATTAATCTTCATCAAAGCCGGAATTTGTTCATGATTGCTTCCTCCACCGCATAAAACCCAAATTTTATTTTGATGATCAATAACAATGCTATTAGGCTCTTTAACAGTGGGAATACTATCAATGATCGCATCTGTAAGGGTATCCATCACCAAAACATTCGCTTTCCCCATATTGGTAATAAATACATGATTTTGAAACAACAACATTCGTTCCGTCCAACCGGATGCGGATACCGTTTTTTGTATGCTGTTATTTTGAAGATTTACTACATACACTGCATTTTGATATAAATCGCTAACATACGCTTTAGAAGCATTTATCGGCAACATATACCTAGGCGAATTAAATCCGGAAATTTTTGTAATGGTTTTAAAATCAGTTAAATTAACCACCACAATGGTATGCGAATTATTTACGACTAAATAGCCTCTATTACCAAAAATAGCCATAGATTGAGCGACATCCCCCAAATTTTCCTGATTAACTGATTGAAATACATTGTTTTCAATGTTTAAATTGTTTAAATGAATGAAAGAAACACTTGCATTTCCCCATTGGAAATTGCCTTCATTCAACACAAATGCTCCATTCGAATAATTTCCGCTGGGTACAAGAGGGGGCGTATTTTCAACCGGACCCGGATCTTTATGACAAGAACCTAACATAAGAATTGAAAACAAAAGTGAAATGAAGTAAGTGGAACATTTCATCATATAGCTGATTTTCAGCTTCTTTAAAGAAGTAAACCCATTGCCAAAGTATGAAATCCGGCAGGAATGACCTTGTTTTTTTTCGTGCATATTGCTACTTTTTATTAAATGTTATTTTCAACCCCATTTCATAAAACCTACCCGGCATAGGTCGAAATGCCACAGATTGATACGCTTCATCAAATAGATTATCAATGCCTATCCATAATTGCACAGTAAAAGGATTTGGTTTCCATTGCCGTGTTATTTGAAGGCTACCAAGAGTATAATCCGGCAAATAAGAAGTATTATCAGAACTGATGTATCTTTTGTCTACATATTGCTGCCGATATGACAAGATAAAACCGGCATGTTCTATTCGTATGCTTGCGTTTGCTGAGTTTTCGGGAGTATAGATCAATTGTTTGCCAACTGAATTATCATTAATGGAAGTAGAGGTCTTATTTATAGAACGACAATAATTATAGCCGCCATTAAGTAAAAAACGGTAGTTTTTAATTTTATAAGCAACTGAAAGTAAAACTTCTATTCCTTTCGAGTTTACTTTTTTGAGATTTTGTGGTTCAAAATACGTAGCCTGTAATGGTGCCCAGACAATCATATTATCAATATCAGAATAGTAAAATGAAATGGAAGAATTTACAATATACTTATTTTCAGTAGGTTTTGTTTTATACCGTAGGTTCAACTCCGTGGAATAATTCTTTTCTGATTTTAAATTGGGATTCCCTCCCGGTACCCAATATAAATCGTTCATGGTTGGAAAACGGTAATTAGTAGAAACGTTGGGATTCAAATACAAGCCTATGTCATTAAAAGGTTGATAAGTTATGGCAAAAGACAATGCAGATGGGCAAAGTGAATTATCGCGATAACTTTCGCGAATTTGAAAGTCAAAAAATAATTTCTCTAATGGGTGGTAGTTAATGTTTCCAAAGACGGTTGCTATTTGTCTTTCTTTTTTTCCATTAAAATTATCGGAAACCACTGTATTATATTGATAATCTGCGCTTCCAGAAATGTTTACATGACGTAATATAGATTTCCTGTGAAATGTAAATTTCTCAGAGAGTGTATTTATAAAATGGGTATCATCTGTCGAACTTAAACTGTCTTTGTAATGTATCAAGGTATATGAATAGTTCAAGTTATTTTCGTATACGGTTTTAGAATTGGGCTTATATAACCATTGACTAACCGCATAAAAATTTTCATCAAATTGAGTTGAGAAGTGATGTTGATCTTGCGTATTCATTATTTGAGGAATTTCATGATAATTATTACTATACCATAATTTTACTGAAAACTCCTGTTTGTCTGTTAAAAGCCAGTACAATTCTTGAATTATGCCCTTTTGCCGGAAAAGATTATTTTTGGTTTGTTCACTTAATTTATTCTGAAGTAAATAATTAACATATGAAAAGGTATTACTTTCATTTACATTACTTATTCTGGTTATACTTTGAAATTTCAAGCTGCCTAATTTTATCACGGCAACGGTTGACCAATTATCCAAGGTTGAATAAAATTGAGAAAGTGAAAGGCATACTTTATTTCCGTAATCCGGCTGGGTACTCAACTGAACCATGCCGCCAAATGCCCCTGAATTTTCAGAAAAGCTTGAGTTTCCGTACTTCAATTCTAGTTTATCAAAAGCTCCTGCAGGAATGCTTGAAAAATCCACCTGTCCATTTACAGGGGAGTTTAACTGTATTCCATTCCATTCCACCAAGGTGTGATTTGCCGAAGTCCCTCTTAATGAAGGGGATGCAAGGCTTCCAAACCCATAAGACTTAATAAATACCGAGGTGTTTTGCGACAAAAGATCTGAAAGATTTGCCGTTATTGAATTCGCCAGTACGATTGAATCAATGGATTGCTGTTTATATGAGGTATTCCCTTTGATTGAAGTGACAATATCTACCGGTTTTAAATGAATGGTGTCTGAAAGCTTTTGGGAATATAAAAAATTGGTATAAAAAAAGGCAGCAAAAACACTTAAAAAGAAAATGCTAAATTTAAGACCACAACTTTTTAGAGAATTCCGCATAAAATATTCATTAAAGCATCAGTAAACAATGATTTTAATATTCTCCACCCAATTTGGGCTTTGCAAACAAATAAAGTATATCCCTTTAAAATATATTGGTTTTAATATCAAAACATTTTTTTTAACGGCCTTAACTTCAGTCTTATATATCAAATCCCCCATCAAGTTTCTTACATAAACACTAATATCTGCAGTATAGGATAAGGTTACTTTACAATGTATATTTTGTCCGGATTTAATCGGATTTGGATACACAAAAACCTTTCTAACAATCTCACAATCTGATACTCCTGCATTCGGTAACAGAATTTCAGCAAAAGCATAGCCATCTCCTCTTCCACCATGATACGCAGATTGTGAATACCCCCATAAGGATAAAAACAATAAGCCTGAAATAAAAAGCTTCTTTTTCATCTTACCCCCCTCCCACCTGAAGTATCCAAACGGGTTCCCGGTTTCATCCCTGCATAAAACCGATCAGAAATAGCCAAATCTCTGAAAGAACCATTAATGCCACTTTTCCATCCCCCACCACGGTAACCGGCTCCGCTTCCGTCGTTTAATGGCCAATTGATTTCATCTGCATAACCCGATGATGACAAACTTCCATCGCCCAAGGTTCCGGAAAATAAAAGACCGGTTGAGGTCACATTAACACACATTTCCCAAACATTGCCACTCATTTCGAGAACTCCAAAATAACTTGCCCCAATAGTTAGCCGATTGGTGGAATCATTACCTGCAAAGCCATTTCTCAATACTCCCAAATCATTTTGATTATAGTTGCCAAAATTAGCAATTCCACTCCCTATGAGAATGGTATCCAATACGCTCTCCCAATCGGTTCCATCCATGCTAAGCAAGTTGGCATCAGTAATGTTTGGATTACCCCAAGCAAACTCTTTATAATCGGGCAACAAGGGACCTCTGCATATTTTTTCAAATTCAAATTCAGTCATGGGTCTCAGACATGCCCAATCTAAATAAGCCGAGACATTGGCCCAATTCAACTCATTACATGATCGGGTAGCAGCATCATCATGGTTATTAAAGACGTTGTCGGATGTGTAATTACAAGCATACACAGCAGCAATGTTTCCATCAGAAGGGGTTTCAATGACAATGCCGTTTCTCGATCCCGAAAATCCGGCAAGTGCAAGGGTATTTGCAGGTGACGTGGGCGGATTTATGGTTTGAGCTGTTTGCTGCTGAAATGTCAAACTATTTAAGAAACAAACAAATTGCTGCTGACTAATTTCGTATTTCATTGCATAAAACGCATGAAATCCTTTTGGAAAAGTCAAAGGAATGTCTCCTTCCGGAGGATAGGTTCCACCATTGAAAAGCTCCAATTTTGAATTTCCCACTTGAATCATATTCTCGCTTTGAATATAAAAGGAACTGGAGTCGCTACCGCATCTAAAGGAGTTAATGGATACACTATCCCCTAAATAAAATGGACCCTGCGGAATGTGCACCATTTCAATACCATGAAGTTGTACTTTTCGAGTTCCAAATGGCAATGGATTTAAGAGTTTAATAATAATACTACCCGAAACAGATCCACTTCCTTGAAAACGTCGTTTTACAAAAATTCCTTTAGAATCATTAACCGTCTCTATATCAATGCTGTCCGATATTGAATATTCTGAAATTATTGAACTCATCTCGCAATGATGGCTTTCATTGTTCAAATTCACACATTTGGCAAACAACCAAATGGCATCGTGGTTGTATGGAGCGTTTAAGCCTTCCAATTTCCAACTGTTTTCCCAAGAAATATGACATCGAATGGTTTGATTATCAATTAAGGAAAGACTGTCCACTTGAACATTATTGGAATATCCATATCTGCCTATAAAAATTAAGACAGCAGTGAACAATATATATGGACTTTTTGTCAGCATTACTTTTTTATAAAGTGCTTTACAAAAATTGCTTGATTGGTTTTCAGCTTTAAAAAATAAAGTCCCGATGGAAATAAACTCAAATCGATATCGGTGGATGACCATTTCCCTTCTTTTATAATATAACCTGTAGCATTTAGCAAGCTGTATTCCTCAAACTTCAAGTTGCTTTTCACTGCAATAAAATTCGTGGCCGGGTTTGGGAATAGGGTTACCAAATCGTTGGTTGAAAATTCATGAATCGAAGTTTGAATGTTGGCATCAACATAAATAGTGTCGTAGGCATATAAGCCATTGGATTCAGCCGATAATACCACGAATTCGTGATAGTTTATGGCCGTTTTTACCGGAATAGGAACCGCATTTTTTATTAGCAAATTGTAACCGGTGATGCTGGCATGAATTTTATTGGTATCCGAAACTTTAGCAACAGCGTAGTTAAGTGTTAAACTCGGTGCATCAATATCATTAAAAGTATTGGTAAAGCTTAAAGTCTGTTCAAGTTGACCGGAGTTGAAGTTTACATTGGGCAAGGGATTTGCAACATAAGGGACATAGTCAAGCGTAAGATTGTCAACACAAAAATATGCCGGTGTGTTCATGCCCCAGGTTCCGTTATCGGTGGAACTCAAAATAAAACCCATACTGTCCACTGCTCCAAATCCGGTTAAATCAACCCAAGTCCAATCTTTAATAATATAATCCATAGAGTTATTGGCAAATCGATAATCTGCTAAATAAAACTGTGTAGTATCCGGACTATAAGGATAATGATAACCTATGATGGTGAGTTTAAACCAATCGGTGTCATTTCCACTCACTCCACCAAATTTTTTACTGTAGGCATCGCCATTTAACATGCTGAGATAAGCATAAGTGCTATTGGTAACGTAAAAACCTTTTGCATAGGCTTTTGAAGTTTGATTATTGACGATTACTTTGGATTCGGGATAAACATAACCTACTGCATAATTACTTGAGCCTAAAACCCCCTTCCCTTTGATACAGCTATATTGATTTGACCAAGCAGCAGTAGTGGTATCTTGCATATCGGAATAAGCAAAACCACTCCAGGAGAAATAAGTGGCATCGTAAACATTGACGAATTTGGCGGCACCTGAATTAAAACCACCACTTAAATCGCTTCCATTCCAATAGGTATTTGGTGATAATGTCAGATTTTGAATATCCGAAACAGTTTGTGCTTCAGTATTTTGAATAAATGAACCCGTTCCAATAAATAATGCTAAAACTAGAAAAACCTTTCTTTTCATTTTTGTTTGATTTAAGTTAATGAACAATAACTCAAAACAATCAGCAGCAAGGTAGAATAAATTTTCGCAAGATTATTTATTCTCAGCCTTTCACCCGAAAGCATTGAATGTTAATTTTATATGGCAGGTCTTCTGACTTGCTCCCTTTTTAATTGCCTTCCCAACCATATTAAAGGTAAGTGGCACAGAGTATTAAAAAGTTAAAGAGCTTACAGCAGCGGGTACTGTTCGGGATTTTCACCCGATTCCCTTTTGAAGTTGATTTTGTATGCATCAACTTACACCATATACGCAGCAAAATTAATCAAAAAAGGATTATGAAGAAATGTCTGAATTTTATTTATCAACAGCTTAGAATTACCTTATTCTTATACGACTTCCTTTTTTCAAACCTTTCTTCTTCCCTAGTTTATTAATTTTCCGAAGTGTTGAAACTGAAACCTTGTATTTGGCTGCGATACCGGAAAGGGTATCCCCTTTCTTTACTTTGTGAAATTTGGCATTTTTAAGAGATTTAATGTTCTCTCTATAGTTGAAATAGTATTTGGTAAGGTATAAGGTGTCGGAAATTAACCTTCTGTTTCTAAAATCAACAATTTGTTCAGGATTGATCGGACTTCCTAAATACCGAGTTTCGAAGTGCAAATGACTTCCATGAGAACGCCCAGTATTACCTCCTAAGGCGATAACCTCACCTGCCTTTACTTCCTGATTGGTATCGACTAAAATTCTGGAAAGATGCGCATATAAGGTTTCCAAGCCGTTTGGATGCCGAACCACCACAACGTATCCGTAAGATCGACTATATTTAGTAATACGAACTTTTCCATCAAAAGCACATCGGACAGAATCGCCCGTTTCTAAATTTATATCCGTACCATAATGATAGCGGTACCTCCTCATCCCAAATTGCGAAGTTATGGGTCCATCTACCGGATTTGAGAACAAATGTTTTACATTATCAGCTAAAATTAAAACAGTAGTATCCTGCTTATTGGATAAGTCAAATTTAGGATAATGTGTGCTTTCGTTGTCCCATGATAAATACACAGAATCAAGAGGGTGCTCCATCAAAACATCTTCATAATCAACGGTGGTAGAATCTCCTTTAAATAAAAACTCTAAAGAATCGGTAAAATCATAGAAGTTGGATACAATATCAATACTATCATTCATACTTTCAAACACTAAGGAATCCGGATTATCCGGAAAGTCCTGAGCTTTTGATTGGTTAGGAACTAAAAAGACCATCCCAACAAGGAGAAAAAGGGATATGATATAAAATTTACTAGGCATTATCTATAATTCAAGGAAATATTGATTCAAAATTAATTCATATTCTTTAACTTGTAGTGGATAAAACCAAAAAACCTCAAGGTTTAAACTAATTTAACATTTCAATTTAATACATGCTGAATAGTGCTTTTTCCGGAAAATGAGAAGAAAAATAGATTTTTTTGCGTAAAATATTGGATAGATTAAAAATATATTTAATTTTACTTTTCAAAAAATATAATTGTTCGTATGAAACATTTCAAAAAGTTTCTTTCTTCCCTCCTAATTATCAGCGTATTAATAGGGTCGTCTGCAATCCTTCCCTCCTGTGCACCTTCTTACTCAAATTACAAAAAAATCGCCTACAAAAAAAGGGGTGCTAGGAAAAGCGGCTATCATAGCCACTATGCAGGAAGACTTAAAAGAAATACCGTTTCTTTGCATCAAAACTATATCATCAAAAACAATAGACGAACTACTTATCATTATTAATAATTTGCCTCAATGAGGTCATATTATTCGTAAAAGCTTTCTAAACCCGTATAGTTTAATTTTTCTTTTGCCTGATCTTCTGTGAAAAGGTAATATTTTACTACAGCACAAGCACACTTTTTCATCTCAGCATCATATAGTTCAGTTTCTATAGTGGCGATTTTTCGGTTGATTTCTTTAATCCAACCCATGATTGTTATTTCTCCTTTATCAATATGTACCGGTTTAAGGTATTTAATATCCATGGAACTGGTCACTCCACTGGTTTGTGCTTTAGTGTTAACCACCCAACCGGAAATTTCATCCAACAATGTTGCTTGAATTCCTCCATGTAAAATATTCATGTAGCCTTCAAACTGTTGAGTAGGATGCCATGTGGCAATCAGTTTTTCCCCATCATCGAAAAACTCAAGTTTAAGCCCTAAGATATTATCGGGCGAACATCCAAAACAATGATACCCTTTAAAACGGGTATAGGGATTTTTTAGCTTTTTCATCTCTGTTCAAGTATTCTTTGTATGGAATTCAAATTCAAGTCATTAAATACATTCTTGCCTTCCGGAGTATAGGCTTTTTCAATTTCCGATGCATAATGCTTTACAATATTCGGTCTCACCATTTTCATCGTACTGTTTATCATGTGGTTTGATTCAGAGAAAGGCTCATCTAATATAATAAAAGTAGATGGAAGCCACCGTTCGGGAAATTTACCCTGGAAGGCTCCTTTATTTTTATACACATTAAATTCCTGTTGAATGCTTGTAATTATTTTCTTCTCCAATGAAATATTATCCATGGAATGATCATGATCAAAGGTTTTGATTTTAGTAAAATGAGGGACAAGCAATGCAATGGTATAGGGACTTTGATTATTGTAGAGCATAATCTGCTGGATCCATTTGGAATGCTCCGTTATATGTTCCTCTATCGCTTCAGGGCTGAATTTTTCTCCATCGTTCCCAATCAACAAACTTTTAAACCGCCCCACAATGTTTAAAAAACCATCCTTATCGAAATATCCCAAATCACCGGTATACAGTTTGCCATATTTTAGTGTTTGGGCTGTAGTTTCAGGATTATTCCAATACCCTTTCATCACATTTTTGCCTTTAACCACAATTTCGCCCGTTTGACCTTGAGGAAGTTCATTTCCTGATTCATCACAAATGCAACATTCCATATTGTCGGCAATTTTCCCCGAAGTCCCCATCTTATTGTTTTTAGGAGAATTACACGAAATTACCGGAGCTGCTTCTGTCAATCCAAAACCCTGATACATCGGAACGCCAATGGCTGAAAAGAATTTCTGCAAATCCGTATCAAGCAAAGCTGCCCCACCCACAAAAAACAACAATCGACCTCCAAATGCAAGCTTAACTTTTTCAAATAACATTTTATCGAATAATAAACATAAAGGTTTTAATGCAACACGCCAACCCTTTCCTGTATTCAGTCCATTGCCATTATATACATATTTGATTTTCAATGCAAAAGTAAATAGGCTCTTGGCCAACTTCCCTTTTTGCTCAACCCCATTTACAATGTTGTTTCGGAAGTTTTTAGCCAAGGCTGGCACGCTTAAAATAAAATGAGGTCTAATTTCCTTAAGGTTTTTAGGAAGATTTCTTAAAGTCTCTAAAGGGGTTTTTCCATGTTGAACGCAAGCGATGGAAGCACCTTTAGAAAACAGCGTATAAATGCCGACCGTATGGGCAAATGAATGATCCCAAGGTAAAATCAATAAGGTAACAAACCACTCATGTATATCAAAAAGAGAGCTGCATTGCTCAATGTTTGCAAGGTAATTCCCATGGGTCAGCATGATTCCTTTTGGGTCGGAAGTGGTACCGGAAGTATAGCTTATTGTTGCAATATCCTCTTTTGAAAGATTTTCAAATCTTTGCGACAATTCAAATGGATGGGTTTCTTCATATATTTTCCCTTTGTTTAGGACATCACTAAATATAAGGCTCTCTTCATTAGGGTTTTCACTGTCAATTAGAATGATGCGCAAATCTTGAGGAACTTTGGCTTTGGCTAGTTTAAGTTTCGAATATTGAGACAAAGAAATCATTAAAAAAGAAGAGCCTGAATGACTGATTCTGAACAATATATCATCCGCATCTTCAAGTTTTACGGAAAGTGGAACACAAATCGCTCCGCACATGAAAGCGCCCAATTCTGCGATTACCCACCTACTTCTCCCTTCTGAAAGCAAAGCCACCCTATCCCCTTTTTGCACTCCCAAGCTTAACAGCCCGTGAGCAAAACCTAGTATTGATTTTTTTAAATCCTGATAAGGGATTCCAACATAGTTTTCTCCTGAATGTTCCCAAATAGCAATATTCTTTGGAAAACGGCTACAGGTATTCTCAAATAATTGGGGAATATTCTTCGACATTTTAATTTATCTAATTTTTCGAATATGGAACATGATTCTATTAAATTGAGAAAGCAATACACCCGAGATCACAATGGCAATACCCAAAATTTTAAGCAAGGAAAACTGCTCTCCTAATATAAAAAAAGAAAATACCGCTGTAGCCACCGGAATGATATTCGTGAAAATATTGGATCTACTGGCTCCAATATGCCTAACCACTGATACATACATGATAAACGCTAAGGAAGAAGCAAAAACCGCCAAAAATAGTATTGCACTCCATATCTCCAGATTAAAAGGAATTTGAAGAAAGTGTTTGGCGTCAAAAAAAATAAATAAAGGAAGAAAGTATAAGCCGCCAATTAAGTTTTGGTAACCTATGATGGTTAGTGAGGAAAATTTAGCCGAAAGTTTTTTTAAAATCAAAGTGGAAAAAATGGCCGAGAAAACAGCGCCAAAAAGTAATAAAATTCCTTTTGGAGATGCCGTTAAGTTAAAATCACGCCCACCAAGCATCAATACAATACCTGAAAAGGAGACAAAAATTCCAATGATATTTAATGGGCTTAGTCTTTCTTTAAGCATATAAAATGCAGCTACCGGTGTGAGTAAAGGAATCATAGCAATAACAACGGCACTAATGGTGGTAGAGGTTTCTAATATTCCATAATTTTCTCCAATGAAATATAAAAACGGTTCAAATAAAGCCGATAACATTAGCCAAAGTTTATCTTTTTTATCAAAATGCTCATTTTTCCTATATAATAAAACTAAGGGAAGTAAGATTGCCGAGGATATCAATAAACGAAAAAAGACGGCTGTAACAGGAGTATAAACATCCAAGACCATCCTTGAAAAAACAAACGACAAACCCCAAATCAACATACAGGAAATGGCGTAAAAATATATAAGGGGAAGCTTTTTGTCTTTCATAAAATAGGATGCAAAAGTAGTGATTTTACGGCGAAATGAAAGTTCTGCCACCAACACCGCTGCATGACCTTGATTTCTTGAGAATTGCACATCGTAAAATGCATCCCTGTCTTAATAAAAAACATTAATTTTGAGTTTGAAATGAAGTCCGCCTAAAAAGCATAAAATGCGTCATTGCGAGATTGGGACAATCGAAGCAATCTACTGTAATCTAGGTTGTTAGATTGCACCTACCCCGGTCAGGATTGGTCTCTTCGTTCGCAATTACGAGAAACACACCTTTTTAGAAAGCCTCTATAAAATTTGAATTTCAAAATCACACAAATAAAGTAATTACAATTCAACAGCCTACTCTTTTAAATTAATTAAAAATGAAAAGAAACCTTATCTTAACAATCCTTATTTTTGCAACTTTCAGTCTTGGATATGGATTTAAATCCATCATTACCCAAAATAACGATAAAACATCAAACATGAAAAAAGTTACCGGAATTGGAGGCATATTTTTCAAATGCAAAAACCCTGAAACCATGAAAGCATGGTATAACAAACACTTGGGCTTAAAAACCGATGCCTATGGAAGTAGTTTTGAATGGCGTCTGGAATCTGACTCTTCAAAAAAAGGAGTAACACAATGGTGTCCCTTCCCTGATTCGACCAACTATTTCGCTCCTTCTAAGCAAGATTTCATGATCAATTATAGAGTTGAAAACCTTGAAGCTTTGATCCTTGATCTTAAAAAAGAAGGTGTAACTATCTTAGATGAAATGGAAACCTATGACTATGGTAAGTTTATCCACATCCTTGATGCCGAAGGGAATAAAATTGAACTTTGGGAACCTATAGGTTAGTTCAAATTATTAAATCAGATTCGCTCATTGCATTGCTGATTAGATTTATACGTGGGCTCATGGTCTAATAACATTTCACCCTTTCTTTGAAATTGTCCATTGGGAATTCTTATCAAATCTTAAATCTTTTTTGTAAATTTGTTATCAATTTTAAAACAATAGTTTAATTAATCATTTGCATTATGAAAAATCGCTTTTCGCTCTTTAGCATTTTGTTTCTGCTACAACTCAGCTTGTTTAGCTTTGGACAAAAAAATTACACTTACACCACCGTTCCAAATGATCCTTATAAGGTAAGGATATACAAATTGGATAACGGATTGACAGTTTATTTGTCAGTGTATAAAGATGACCCTAAAATTCAATGTGATGTAGCGGTGCGTACCGGTGGCAAAAACGACCCTTCGGACAATACCGGACTATCTCATTACTTGGAGCATTTAATGTTTAAAGGCACCGACAAGTTTGGAACCGCCGATTTTGCAAAAGAAGAACCTTTATTGAATGAAATCGAACACCTTTTCGAATTGCATAAAGCCGAAAACGATACCGCTAAAAGAAGTTTTATCTATCATCAAATCGATAGTATTTCTAGTTTGGCAGCAAAATATGCCATACCAAGTGAGTACGATAAATTTATGTCTATCATTGGCGCCACAGGTACCAATGCTTTCACTTCCAATGATGCAACTGTGTATATCAACGAAATCCCTAAAAACCAACTTGAGAATTACTTGGAAATCACTGCCGAACGTTTCAGAAATCCAATCTTCCGCTTGTTTCATACCGAATTGGAAACGGTGTATGAGGAAAAAAACATGTACGACGACCAAGATGATTCCAAATTATTTGAAAAATATGAGAAAGCCATGTTTCCAAACCATCAATATGGGCGCTCTATTGTTGGCGAAACCGAACATCTAAAAAGTCCCTCCATCATTTCTATTAAAAAATATTTCAACGAACGTTATATTCCTAATAATATGGCCATATCCATGTCGGGTGACTTTAATCCTGATGAAGCAATTCAGCTGATTGACAAGTATTTTGGTTCATTTAAAGCTAAGGATTTAAAACCTTATACTCCCCCTGCAGAAGAACCTATAAAAACCCCCATTAAAGTGGATGTGATTGGACCGGAGGCAGAACAGGTAATGTTTGGTTTTAGATTTCCGGGAAATGGTTCTAAAGAAGCCGACTTGCTTAACCTCACTTGTCAAATTCTAACCAACGGAAAAGCAGGCCTTATCGACATTAACCTTATCCAAGAGCAAAAAGTACTCGAAGCATACTCATATATGTATCCACGTCCCGATTATTGTGAGCACATTTTTAGTGGTCGCCCTAAAGAAGGACAGTCACTTGAAGATGTAAAAGCCTTGCTCTTATCCCAAATCGATTTATTAAAAAGAGGCGAATTCCCCGATTGGATTTTATCAGCCATTATTAACGACATGAAATTAAACGAATTAAGGAACCTCGAAAGCAATTGGTCTCGGGCATACTCATGTGTTTCTTCTTTTACCGATAACGCAGCATGGGAAACTTCAGTAAATAAAATTGAAACCTTATCAAAGATAACAAAGCAAGACATCATCGATTTTGTAAATAAATACTACAACAACAATTATGTAGTTGCTTATAAAAGAACCGGAGTGGATCCCGTTTCCAATAAAATTAAAAAGCCCCATATTACCCCTTTAGATATCAATAGGGAAAACAAATCGGAACTATTTAAGAAAATTGAAAACACCAAGCCCACTCCTATCGAACCGGTTTTCCTTGATTTCACCAAAGATGTTGTAAAATTTAATGTTAAAGGAAATCTCGAAGTATTGTACAACAAAAACACTGAAAACAAGCTCTTTACCTTATATTATATTTTCGATATGGGAACCAATCATAATAAGAAAATGAGTTTGGCGGTAAATTACCTTAAGTATTTAGGAACCACAAAATACACCCCTACTCAAATCAAGCAAGAGTTTTATAAAATCGGTTGCGATTATGGCGTGTATGCAGCAAAAGACCGTTGTTATGTGTACTTAACAGGTCTGTCAGAAAACATTGAGAATGGTGCCCATTTGTTTGAGCATCTCCTGAACAATGTTCAAGGAAATCAGGAAAAACTGAATAAAATGGTTCTCGATATTTTAAAAGAACGCAGCGATAGTAAACTCAACAAAGACAATATCCTTGGCAATATGATCAGCTATGCAAAGTTCGGAAAACTCTCGCCCGCAACCAACATATTGAGTGAAAGCGAACTAAAAAATGTAAAAGCCGAGGAACTGGTTGATATTATTAAATCCTTGAATACCTTTAAACATACGGTTTTCTATTATGGCCCCATGAATCAGGCCGATATTTCATCCATTATTGAAAAGCATCATGCCATACCTGCTACATTCAAAGGCATCCCAAAAGAAACCCCATTTAAAGAATTAGAGACAAAAACGAATCAAGTGTATGTGGCTGATTACGATATGAAACAAGTGGAATTGTATATGGTCTCAAAATCCGTATCCTTCGATAAAAGCTTATTAGCCAAAGTGAAGATTTTCAACGAGTATTTTGGCAGCAGCATGGCCTCAGTGGTATTTCAGGAGTTACGAGAAGCAAAAGGCTTGGCATATTCAGCTTGGGGTGGGTATATTCAACCGAGTAAAAAGGACAAATCATTCTATATTTACTCATTTATTGGAACCCAGAACGACAAACTGGCGGAAGCAATGAAAGGCATGAAAGGTCTATTAAATAATATGCCGGAGTCACCGGCAAGTTTCCAAAATGCCAAAACCGCAATTATTAATCAAATCCGTGCCGAAAGAATCACCAAAACCAATATTTTGTTTACGTATGATTATAACAAAAGGCTGGGATTGGATGTAGACATTAGAAAAGAAATTTTTAACCAGGTTTCAAATATGACGCTTTCCGATTTAAAAAGCTTTCAAGAGAAATACATTAAAAATAAAACCTATACCACTTTAGTGCTTGGCAAGAAAAGTGACTTAGACTTGAAAACCCTTGGAAACTACGGTGAAATTAAGTACTTAAGCTTGGAGGATATTTTCGGGTATTAAAATCTGTAAGCCCCACTTGACTGCCATCTGTAGTTTAGTGGGGTTTTTATTTCAGGGTTTAATTTGTATTATTCTTTAGTCGGTAGTGCATTATTTTATGCTTTTTGAGTTAAAGCGCAATGCTTCATTTTGAATATATACCTCAAAATGTATCAAACAGTGTTCAGTCAGTCAATTAAATTCATTTACTATCTCATTTGTATCCAACCTTCTGAGCATGATAATTTCTGCTTACGATTATTTTTCACAAAGTAATTAAACAGCAAATGGTCATAAGTTTTAGTAGCTTCCGTAAAATTTCTTAGGCTTATGGATTTCAGCATTTCCAAGCTGTTATTCCGGGTTTTATAATGCTTTATCACAAATGTATTGTTTTCTCTATCTTCCACGCCTATGCCATCTAAAGTCACTTTTTCTACTAAATCAAGACTATCGCCATTGAATTTATATGTTTCTTTCACGGCTTCACCATGATTCGTAAACAAGAAACTGTTTAGCAATTTGGTGGAGTCGTCATAAAATGGATTGAAAATACCTTCAAAAGAAGGATTATATTTAAGCGTCTTACTATAACAGTCAAATAATAAGACTTTGTAGCTTTTATTTGAGTAGATGTAAAAATCTGTCAAAAGGAAGTCGGGACAATGATCCCCATTCAAATCTTTAATTTCATACCCCATATAATCTTTAACAGAGTCAATTACAAGCAATTCCTTCCAGTGGTTTTCAATAAGTTTAAAGAAGACACAAGCAAAGTCCTTTACGAAAATGAAAGCAAAAAACGAATGATCATTGAAAAAATCATCCACCTTAAGGAAGCTATTATCATTGTTTATTTCATATCGCTCCTTTGAAACATGCGTATTCAAGGAATCCATGAGGATATTGACAATTTGATTAGGAGTCAAGATTGCAGAATCGGACATCAAACGGGATGTATCATGATTTTGATTTTGTGAAAATGCACTCGTAAAAACGACACTCACAATTAGGAACACCTTTATTGAAAACAGGATTTTCTTCATAGTTGGTATTCTGTAATTTCCTGAATAATAGAGGTATTCATTTTTTTGTTCAACGTTTACTGTTCAATTATTTTCCAAAAGCCTGCTTTGTCGCTTCCGATGCGCTCAATTATTTTCATTTTTTTTAGCTCTTGAATATGTCTTTTAATGGTTGCTGCAGAATATCCAACTTTGTTAGCAAGTTCACTGTAATTTGCTTTAGGGTTTTGGGTTAAGTGTTGCAAAAGAATTCTTTTTACAGGGTCATTTACAGGGTCATTTTCAACTTTTACAAGGTCATTTACAGGGTCAACATACTGAATAACATTCAAAGGTAAAAAAAAATCAAATAGGTGGATGTATGTTTAACCGAAACTTAAATACCACCGCTTTGAAAGCAATAAAGCAATACCGGCACAAAAGAATATTTTTGTTCTTTCCCTGAAAGATATATTTTAACCTACTTGATTTCCGAGAAATTCAAATAGTATTTGATCAATTGCTGAACTTCAGAAAATGGTTTGAAGTCAATTTTCAGTTGGCCTTTTCAAAAATTGCTTCTATGAAATTCTGCATATTTTCTATACAAATCGGGCATCAATCCATCAGGATAATTTGAAAACTCACTATCCAGCTTGTTCATTAAGTCTTGTGTTTTTTTGTCTGCACACTCATAAAACGAAACGCCATTTTCAGGAAGCAAAGCTACGGCTTGTCTTATAATTTCAGCGGATTTTGTTGCACCAATTTCATTTAATGCAACTATCACTTCTTTTGAATATTCCGGAAAATCATCTTGTAGAAAACTTAAAATGTGGTCGGCTTGCCCCGCGTTTTCTAGATGCATACAAAGGAAAAGAACTCTTTGTACAGAATTTAAAGAATGAGGGTTAAATGCACAGCGGTTATTTAAAATCTGGAACAAGACTATTGAAAAATCATCATTGTCAGTGAGGTGAAATAAGCCCTCTATATCTTGATCTTTGACAATTTTATCTTGTTGGCGTATGGCATTTTTAATTTCTTCAGTCATCCAAGGGAAGTCTAAATTAAATTCATCGGTATGCATCGTGATTTATTATTATTTGGGTTTCTTTGCTAATTACTTATTTTGCTATAAATGAAGGGCTTATATTCTGATAAACATAATTAGAACGACCATCTACACAGTATTCGAAATTAACCATTTTTCAAAAAGGGAGAATGTAAATTCGCTTTGAAGTGTATATTTGCTGTGTTCTATATTGAAATATCATTGCAGCCTAAATTATAGCTTATTGAGCTATTTCCCGATCATTACTGGATTATACTGACTGTATTCGTTCCGATTTCAATCAGTATTTAATCAATTTCTGAACCTCTGAAAATTGATTGGTTTCAATTTGAATCATATACAATCCGGCAGCGTTATTTGTATTGAATTCTTGCAAGGAAATCGATTGTACCCCCCTACCCATATTTTCTTTTAGGGAGCTAAAAACCAATTTACCGGAAATGTCCCTAATGGAAATCTTCACCTTAGAACTTTGAAGCAAATTCAATTTCAATTCAGAAGCTGAGGTTATAGGGTTTGGAAAAACATCAAAATGGGGGGTCTTGTTTTCCAATACTACCGTGGGAGTGTAACTCTTCATGCTTTGTGCTTTCAGGAAAATACCTGAATCAAAAACGTTATCTGCAACATCGGCAATGGCCATTTTTAAATGATAAGTCGATGATGGAATAACATTTACTTGAGCGGTGAGTACAGTAGTAAAGCCGTCAAAAACAATGCTCCCTCCATTGGAGCCCAAATTATCAATAAAATATGTTGAATTGGTTGTGGCATTTACATTATTGATACAAACCACCGAATTGGTTCCGGGTATAATAGCAATATTGTTATTCACATAATTTCCACCTTCAGGATTTGGACCATTAATAAAGAACCCGAAAATATCATTAAATGAAGAACCCACAAACTCAGGATATTCTTCAGATGCGAATACATACTTAAATTCGAGCAGGGTCCCTACAGGAACCAAATCAAACTCCAATACCGCGGCATCGAATGTAGGTGCAGTCTGAATAATGGAGGTGAGCAATGCATCGCCGGGAGTACTGTTGGAAATATTTGTAAAATACAATGCGGAATCACCAATACCTGGGCTTCCGTTAATGGCACCTGTAGTCAGAATGATGCCATCGCTCATGCCTAAATTGGTTGTGTTTCCGTTGGTAAAACTCCCAACGGCATTCGAATCTCCCGTAAAAAGAACATTGCTTGCCGTTACTCCCGTTAATATAAAGTTGTTCACCATCTGATTGATATCGGTGGGGGAAGAAACCAAAATTTGAGCGTTCAATAATGGAACGAACATGCAAAAACTTAAGATGAACAGACTAATTTTTTTCATGGTATGATTGTTAAATTAATTGCTAAAACAGAAATAAGATGCTAATATACAAAAAAACAATTGATTCTACGCAATTATATCTATATAAATTTCATTACTTTTCAATATAAATGCCGATATCATTAGTTTTGATGGATTTTATAACCAACTGATTTTCACCAAGTGATAATTTGTCAAGCTGGATAAAAAGTGCAACTGCAGTATCATTTTTAAATACTGTGTCATTACGGATACTGTAAGACTTGTTATCAAAGGACAACCTATCGCCTATCCAGAAACCATGATCATATTTCCATTGATGTTTAGTAACATATATCCTATCATTAGAGCAGGCTGCAATACTTAGAAAAACGATCCATATTATTAACTGTAGTTTCAATGTTTTTATGGTTGCAATTTCCGATGGCGGCCATCCACTCGATAGTCGGCGTTTAATTCCCCTGCTCGGCGAAGGCTGCGCCTTCGTCGTTTTAATTTGGTAGCTTTTGCTACCTAATGCTAAGCAAATGATGGATAGAGTTATAGAAGTTGTCAAACCGGGCATAATAAATTACTCAGCATTACGAACGGAGATTGTAACATATCATCCACCAACAATATCGTATTCCTTTTAGACATAAATAATTTCGGAATTAATGCTTGGTAAATATTTTTCTTTTATTCCTTTCCTTGAAACTAAATCGACTTTAAATCCAACAATATTTTCTATCTCATCAGCTAAATCTACAAACCTAATCCCAATTTTGTCATTGAATTCAACTAAAATATCCAAATCACTATTTTCATTATTCTCCCTTCTGGAATATAAACCCAAAATTGCCATGGTCCTTATTGGATAGTCTTTGAAAAAATGCTGTTTGTGATGAGTCAAAATGGTTTTGTTTCTTGCAAAGTCCTCATAAGTCAAAAGTATTACTCTTTATTTCAAATCTGATTTATCAAGCTGACTTTGAGAAATAAATTTACCGTTTTTAATATCATTATCACTTAATTGAAGCATTAAAACCTGTTCTTTTGTCAATTTAACGGTATCTTTCTCTATGGTATTGGAATCAACAAGCTTATAAAGAGCAGATAAATAATCTTTATTTGAAATGGTTAAAAGCTTATCTATGATGTTGTTCCTTAAGATGTCTGTGGAGTTCATAATGGTATTTTTTTTCAAATATAATAAATATTATTATTCTGATTCCACACTTTCGTACCAGTAAAGTAAGTTTTTTATTATCGTACTTTTTGCTTGAGCAAAAAGTACTACCGACCAATCGGTATTAACCAATCTAAACTTTAATAAATTAAAGTAAGATT
>CAZJBB010000025.1:0-24228 GCA_964543995.1 uncultured Bacteroidales bacterium | reverse complement strand
CGCCATACACCACACTGTGAGCCGCACCAATTTTGGCACAAGCCAGCATGGCAAATAGTTGTTCCGGAATTTGAGGCATGTATATGGTTACCACATCTCCCTTTTTCACCCCCATGCTCTTTAAAATGTTCGCAAATTGACACACTTCACGGTTGAGGGCATGATAAGAGAAAGTTCTTAAGTCACCGGGTTCACCTTCCCAGATTACCGCAAGTTTGTTACGAGTGGCAGTTTTTAGGTGACGGTCAATGGCATTCAGAATGATGTTGGTTTTGGCGCCTTCGAACCATTTATAAAAGGGTGCATTGCTTTTATCCAGAACCTTATCCCATTTTTTATACCACTCCAACTTTTCGGCTTGTTCTGCCCAAAATTCTTCGCGATGCTCTATGGATTTTTTATACAATACATCATATTCTTTTATATTAGCGTAATCCTTAACTTCTTGTGAAGGGTAATACAATTTTTCTTCAGCCATATTGATTAGGGTGTAAAATTAATATTTGGGTCTTTCAACAAAAATAAACAAAAATCCCGGCATTTGGTTTTTATGAATTATTTGAAAATTAAAAAAAGGGTTACCAAGAAGCATTAAAGCGAAAAAATACCTTTTCCATTTGCTTTTTTATCAGGATAAAATAAGTATTTTCGCCATGAAAATAATATTACTCACACTAAAACAACACTTATGGCAATCACTAAACTGGCACAAATGTTTGATGTGCTTAAAAACAAAGAAAAGAAAAGACTGGTAGCAGCGTATGCAAATGATTCTCACACCATTGGAGCAGTCAATGCAGCGGTTGAAAAAGGCTTAATTGATGCTACTTTGGTTGGCGACGAAAGCACCATCCGTAAAGTTTGCGATGAACTTCACATTGATGTTAATAAATTCCGCATCGTACAAGAAGCCGATGAGGTTAAAGCTGCCGAAAAAGCCGTGGCACTCATCAATGCCGGCGAAGGAAATGTACTGATGAAAGGCTTGGTGAGTACCGATAAGTACATGAGAGCCATTTTAAACAAAGAAAAAGGCATCATGGAAAGCTCCAATGCCGTATTAAGTCATGTTACGGTAATCGAAACTCCGAATTACCATAAATTAATAACGGTAGCCGATGTGGCTATCATTCCCCTTCCCGATTTGAAGCAAAAAATCGTCATGATTCAATATCTGATTCGCACCACCAAAGCTTTGGGGATTGAAATGCCTAAAATTGCTGTTTTGGCAGCTACCGAACAAATGTCGATGGGAATGCAGGCTTGTATTGATGCGGCTATCATTTCTAAAATGGCAGATAGAGATCAAATTAAAGGCGCTATTATTGATGGTCCACTTGCTTTAGATGTTGCTATTGATAAGGAAAGTTGCGAGATCAAGAAACTCAAGAGTCCGGTGGGAGGCGATGCCGATGCTATTTTATTCCCTAACATCGAATCCGGCAATGTATTTTTCAAAACCAATACCAAGTTTTGCAAAGCAGAATTGGGAGCGGTGGTTTTTGGTGCAAAAGTTCCTGCCATTCTCACTTCCAGAGGCGATAGCGAATTGACGAAGTTGTACTCCATTGCTTTGGCAGCTTTGATAGCCAAGTAACGGTGTGTTTGAATGATTAAAGAAAGGCTTGCCCCAGGGTGAGCCTTTTTGCGTTTCAATTAAAAAGGCTTGTAAGTCATCTAAAAAATCAATATTTGGATATTTTAAGGATACATTATGGATTGATTAATAAAAAATACTTAATTTGTTTGGATATAATGAAAAATATTCCTCATGCCGGACTTCCCGCAAGGTATAATGAAGAGCGCAGCATTTCAGCGTCGATTTATTAATTGTTAGAAAAAAATGACTTTTCTGCTTTCCATCGAATTCAATCGGATGAAACCTGGCATTTTTATACCGGAAGCCCTTTGCTATTGTATATAATTTCACCGGATGGACATTTAAAGTGTATTCAAATTAGCAATCAATTAAAAGAGGAGCATTTCCTGCAATATACTGTTCCCTATGGGCATTGGTTTGCTGCAGAATTGGAAGATAAAAGTGGATTTGCTTTACTGGGATGCAGCGTGAGTCCCGGTTTCGACTTTAAGGACTTCGAAATGGCTGAGAAAACGGAAATGCTGACTTTATATCCTAAGCATAAGGAGATCATTGATAGGCTTTGCAAATAAGCCAAACATTATTAGGAAGGTTTTCAATTCCCAAGATTCTCTCAAGATGTTAATTTAGCACCTATATCACCCTTTGTTGTGGTTATCTCAGGTGTTGTGTTTAGGTTCTAAAGAAATCAATTAAAGTTTAGAGGATGCTCTAAAGGAACTTTATTTTCCTAAATTATCACTTTCTGGCTTCAATCAAAATTTCCAGCATCTTGATCGCCGCATTCGGGATCACTGTACCCGGACCGAAAATGGCAGCCACACCCGATTGATATAAAAAGTCATAATCCTGTGTCGGGATAACCCCTCCCACAATCACCATAATATCTTCACGTCCTAAGTTTCGAAGTTCTTCAATTACTTTGGGAACTAGGGTTTTATGTCCGGCAGCCAAACTCGAAACGCCCAGTACATGCACATCATTTTCTACTGCTTGCTTAGCCGCTTCAGCCGGCGTTTGAAATAAGGGGCCAATATCTACATCGAAACCAATATCAGCGTAACCGGTAGCTACCACTTTCGCTCCACGGTCATGCCCATCTTGACCCATTTTGGCAATCATGATTCTTGGACGACGACCATCCAGGGCTGCAAAGGCATCAGCCATCTCACAAGCTTTCTTATATTCCGCATCATCCTGTGCTTCGGATGAATATACTCCTGAAATTGAACGTATCACTGCTTTGTACCTCCCAAATATTTTTTCGCAAGCATCCGAAATTTCACCTAAGGTAGCTCTTTTTCGAGCCGCATCTATGGCCAATTCCAGCAAGTTGCCTTGTTTGTTTTTACATGCATCAGTAATTTTCTCTAAAGCCATGTCTACTTCCGATTGGTTTCGGTTGGCTTTTAGTATTGCCAAGCGTTTTAACTGAGATTCTCTCACAGCGGTATTATCTACCTCTAAAATATCAATAGGGTCTTCTTTGTCCAAGCGAAATTTGTTTACCCCCACAATAATGTCTTTTCCGGCATCAATTCGGGCTTGTTTTCTTGCCGAAGCTTCCTCTATTCTCATTTTTGGAATTCCGGTTTCTATGGCTTTTAGCATACCCCCAAGAGATTCCACTTCTTCAATAAGTTCCCAAGCTTTATGTGCCAATTCATGCGTAAGGGATTCCACATAATAGGAACCTGCCCAAGGGTCAACCACTTTGCAGATATGGGTTTCTTCTTGCAGATATATTTGGGTGTTTCGGGCAATGCGGGCTGAAAAATCGGTAGGTAAAGCAATGGCCTCATCCAAGGCATTGGTGTGCAAGGATTGAGTATGACCCAATGCTGCTGATAATGCTTCTACGCATGTACGGGTGACGTTGTTAAAAGGATCTTGTTCGGTAAGCGACCATCCGGAGGTTTGACAATGGGCACGCAAGGCCATGGATTTTGGATTTTTAGGATTGAATTGCTTCACAATTTTTGCCCAAAGCATTCTGGCTGCTCTTAACTTGGCAATTTCCATAAAATGATTCATTCCTATTCCCCAAAAGAATGATAAACGGGGTGCAAAGTCATCAATATCGATTCCGCTTTTAATTCCGGTTCTCAAATATTCGAGTCCATCGGCTAAGGTGTAAGCCAATTCAATATCAGCAGTTGCTCCGGCTTCTTGCATGTGGTAGCCGCTAATACTGATGGAGTTGAACTTCGGCATTTTTTGAGAAGTAAATTCAAATATATCGGCAACAATTCTCATGGAAGCTTCCGGAGGATATATATAGGTATTCCTCACCATGAATTCTTTCAGAATGTCATTTTGAATGGTTCCACTCAACTGATCCATTCGAACCCCTTGCTCTTCAGCAGCAACGATGTAAAAAGCTAAAATGGGCAGCACGGCTCCATTCATGGTCATGGAAACAGAAATATCCCCTAAGGGAATTTGGTCGAACAGAACTTTCATATCCAAGATAGAATCGACAGCCACCCCTGCTTTACCCACATCCCCAACCACCCTTTCATGGTCCGAATCGTATCCGCGATGGGTTGCCAAATCAAAAGCTACGGACAATCCTTTTTGTCCTGCAGCCAAGTTTCTTCGGTAAAAGGCATTGGATTCTTCGGCAGTAGAAAATCCGGCATATTGACGGATGGTCCAGGGCTGCATAACATACATGGTGCTGTAAGGACCTCTTAAATAGGGAGGTATTCCGGCAGCATATTCTAAATGCTCCAATCCTAAAAGGTCCGATTTTCCATAAATTCTTTTTACGGCAATTTGTTCGGGAGTTATCCAATCTTTTTCAATACCTTGTTGTAGTTCCCATTCCGAGAAGTTGGGAACGGGGGGAGTGTTTTTATAGTGAACTTTTTTAAAATCAGGACGCATATTACAATGTTGCTTTATTTACCAAAAACTTTTTTCAAAATATCAGAGACCCTTGCAGTGGGATCTTTTCTTATCTTACCTTCCTCTTCAGCAACGAGTTTAAACAAACCCTCTATAGCTTTTTCCGTAACATAGGCATCTAAATCAGGGTTTACTTTTTTCGATCCGGTCAAAGGTGAAATCATATTGTATTTATCGGCAATGGGCTTCCAATACTTCAGAAGTTGTACTTTTTTGGTGGCATTTTGTACTACCGGTCTAAATTTCGATTTTAATTCGGTTGAAGTCGTTCTTTTTAAATATTGAGTAGCTTCATCATCTTTTCCTTTTAAAATAGTCATGCCATCGGTAATATTCATTTTGCTGATGGCATTGGTGAAAATTGGGGTGGCTTCTTTTGATGCTTCTTCGGCTGCATTATTGAGTGTTTTTTCGAACTTATCCACGGTTGATTTCATCCCCACATTTACAAGGGTGGTTTTTACATTGCTGTATTCTTGCGGGAAGGGAATTTTAATTTTAGGATTGTTGTAAAATCCATTGGTAACAGAAGTTTTCTTAACCGAGTTGGTAGCTCCCACGGTAAGGGCTTCTTTTAATCCACTGACCACATCCGTATTGGATAAGGGCTGGTTTCCGGTGGCTTTATTTACCACCGTATTCGCTGTTTTTGTGGCATTTTTAATATTGATCTGGCCAAACACTACCCCTGAACTGAGCAGGATGAATAGACTTAAATGAAGACTTTTTGTAATTGATTTCATGACGTTTGGTATTAATGTAATAATTGGGAATTATATTTCTGTAAGGTTTCTAATAAATTCGATTGAATATGGATAAAATCATCTACCCCCATTTGTCGAAAATTCTCAATTTGGTCTTTGGGGTATCCGGCAAGAATGAGTTTGATTTGGGGTGCTAAAATTTTTATTTCACCGGCGATTTTTGGCACTACCTCCGTATAATCCAGATCTGAACTGCAGATCACAACAATATCGGCAGCTGCCTTTATTGCAACTTCTACGCCCTCGGAAGTCGTTTCGAAACCAATATTTTCAATGATTTTATACCCTGCACAAGCAAAAAAATTGGCACTGAAAGAAGCTCTGGCTTTTCTCATCGCAGCATCGCCAAAAGTCAGCATAAAAACAACAGGTCTTTTCCCATTTTCCTTTTCATAGGTTTCAGTTTGAAGACGTAATTTTTCAAAATCTTCGGCTCCCCGACGTAAAGACAAACCTTCTTTCGTTTCATTATCAGACCATTGAATTTTTTCAAGCATGTTTTCATTCAAGTTTGCATACTGGTTGGTGCCTAATAATATCATTTTCTTTGTGGCTATTTCCAAATCCTGTTTTTGGCAAGTTGCTTCAATTTCTTTTTTTATTTCAGCAGAAAGAACAAGCTTTAGAAATCCGCCCTTTTCTTCTGTTTGTAAAAACAATTCCCATGCCTGTTTTGCAATAATATCCGTTAAGTTTTCGATATAATATGAGCCGGAACCGGGGTCTATTACTCTGTTTAAATAAGCTTCTTCTTTTATCACTATTTGTGTATTGGTAGCAACCCTTCTAGAAAAAGTGGAAGGAGAAGCATAGGTGGCATCAAAAGGAGATACGCTGATTGAATGAGCTCCTCCTATAGATGCAGCTAGGGTCTCGGTGGTGATACGAAGCATGTTTACATAAGGATCATATAAAGTTTTGTTTCGGGTGGAGGATATAGCGTGAAGGCTGGTTTTTAAGGAGTCTTTCTTGGTCGGAGAATATTCATTAACTATGGCAGACCAAAGCACACGAAAGGCTCGGAATTTTGCGATTTCAAGAAAATAATTCGAACCCACTCCTAGGGTGAATTGCAAGTGAGGGGTAATTTCATCAATTTTCAAACCCGCAGAAGTTAAACGGTACAAGTACTCATTACCTGAAGCCAAACTATAAGCTAATTCTTGGACAATGGAAGCACCGGCATTTTTAAAAACATGCCCATTCACCACTATAGCTTTCATATTAGGCATATTAAGAATCATGTTTTTCATCAAAGAAAAAGCTTCTTTTTCATCATTTTCAACTGATGAATATGGTTTGCCATGAATCAGCGCCCAATTCATAAAATCAAAATTAAATGACCCATGAGGTGCATTGGCATCTATATGGTTAATATTCAGGTATTCTTGAAGATATGTAAAAAGCTTTGGGTAAGAAACAGCGGAAGTAAAATGAATTTCGACAGCCCTGATGTCAATATCTTTTAATAATAGAGAAAGATCCTCAACTTTGGTGATTTTCTTGGCAGACAAACCTAAAGAATTTACCCCTCTTTTTAAAGCGTCTAATGCAAGAAGGTTGGCTTCAATTACCTTGGACTCGGAAATGTCCTCTCTAATGGTCCAGTCATTATGGTCCGATTGGTATCCTCTAACAAAAGGAGCCGCTCCCGGAATGCTATCGGAAAACTCCATTTTCAACAAATCTTCGCTTCGGTAATACGGTTTTATTGAAAGCGATCCTTCCGGATTCCAAAGCAATTTTTTTTCATAACTGCCCCCTTTGAGGTCTTTTAAAATGATGGATTCCCAAGCATGGGTATCAGCTGGAGGAAATTCGGAAAATAGTGGAGGAAAGGAAGTTTTGTTGGAATTCATATCGAATACTTTTAACTAAAGTGATAATGAGTTATTTGCAATTTTGTGGAAGCAAAGGTAAAAATTATTAAGGAACCTAAAGAAAATTGAAAGCTTGCTTTTTTTTGAAATTGAAATTCAAGCTTTAGAAAAACAGAATTCTCTTATGAGGTGCTTAAAAATCTATTAATTTTGAAAGAAAAACATCAATGACAATAAAAGAAGCACAACAAGAAGTCGACCAATGGATTCAGACAACGGGGGTCAGGTATTTTAACGAATTAACCAATATGGCTTTGCTTACCGAAGAAGTAGGAGAGGTGGCTCGCATTATTTCTCGGCGATATGGCGAACAATCGAGTAAAGCGAGCGACTTGCATATAGATTTGGGCGATGAGCTGGCAGATGTATTATTTGTGCTAATTTGTCTTGCGAATCAAACCGGAGTGGATTTAAGCGAAGCTTTTCAGAAAAACTTGAAGAAAAAATCAATCAGGGATAAAGATCGCCATAAAAACAATGAAAAATTATTTTAAAAAATAGTTTTGTTATTGTTCTAACAATAAATAAAAAATAAGTAATTTTGCCAAAGAAATAGGTGTGATTAACTACGGAATTCTAATTATAAACTCAACACAATGAAAGTATTAGTATTAAATTGTGGAAGCTCATCCATAAAGTACCAATTAATAGACATGGCTAATAATTCAAATTTATTAGCAAAAGGATTACTCGAACGAATTGGGATGGAAGACAGCATAATAAGCCATCAAGCTTGCCCAAAAGATAAAATAACATTCACTCAAAATCTTCCCGACCATCAAAACGGAATTAATTTAATTCTTGATTTATTAATTCACCCGGAACATGGAGTTATTTCCAGTATTAGTGAAATCGTTGCTGCGGGTCATAGAGTGGCGCATGGGGGTGAAAACTTCAAATCCAGTGCATTGATTGATGATAATGCGAAAAAGGAAATTGAAAAATGCTGCGAATTGGCACCTTTGCACAACCCTGCCAATTTAAAAGGAATTTTATCCATGGAAAAGATCTTACCTAACATTCCGCAAGTGGCTGTTTTCGATACTTCTTTCCATCAAACCATGCCTGCACATTCATTCTTATACGGTATTCCTTATTCCTATTACGAAAAATATAAAATTAGACGCTATGGTTTTCATGGAACCAGTCATAAGTTTGTGGCTCAAAAAGCTTCTGATTTATTGAATCTTGATTTTGACTCGGTGAATATTATTACTTGCCACTTGGGAAATGGGGCTTCCATAGCTGCTATTCAAAAAGGAAAGTCGGTTGATACTTCAATGGGATTCACTCCCATCGAAGGTTTAATTATGGGAACACGCTGTGGCGATATCGATTTGGGAATTACTCTTTTTATTGCCGAGAAAGAAAATTTAAGCATGCGAGCCACCAACGATGTATTTAATAAGAAAAGTGGAATGCTGGGGATTACCGGAATTTCTTCTGATATGCGAGACATTGAAGCTGCTGCAAAAAACGGAAGTCCTATTGCTGAAACTGCTCTCGAAATGTATGCCTATAGGGTGAGAAAGTACATAGGTGCTTATGCTGCTGCTATGGGAAGCGTGGATATTATTGTCTTTACCGGTGGTATTGGAGAAAATGCCGACAATATTCGATACAGAGCATGTAAAGGCTTAGAATTTATGGGTGCCAAAATTGATACCGAAAAAAATACAGATCTGAGAGGAAAAGATGCGGTTATTTCTACCCCCGATTCCCCGGTGAAAACAATGGTTGCAACCACAAATGAGGAATTGGTAATTGCCAGAGATACTTACGAAATTGTGAAAAACAAGATTAAAACAAAAAACATTTTAGAACCATCTTTGTGCTAAAATGTTTTTTGTTGGGCTAACATTATAAAGCCGCCATGATTTCGTCTGTCATTTCCATGTTGTGAAATACATTTTGCACATCATCGTCATCTTCGAAAATTTCTATCATTTTCATGACTTTTAGCGCTGATTCCACATCAATTACCTTGGTGTCGTTAGGAATTCTTTGTAAAGAAGCACTTTCTGCTTCAATTCCCAATTGTTCAAGCTTTTTTTGCATGGAGCCAAAATCATCCATGGCTGTGGTAATGGTGAAATAATCATCGTCGAAAGATAAATCTTCGGCACCGGCATCAATAATTTCCATTTCAAATTCATCTTGGTCAAGCTTTCCCTTTGGCAAAGTGAAAATTCCTTTGCGATCGAATAAAAAACTTAAGGAGCCGTTGGTTCCTAAACTGCCATTATATTTATTGAAAATGGCTCTGATGTTAGCAACGGTTCGTTGGAGGTTATCGGTAGTGCATTCAATAAATACAGCAATTCCATGAGAAGCATATCCTTCATAAGTGACTTCGTGCAAACTGGCTGCATCTTTATCGGAGGCTTTACTAATAGCGCGTTGAATGTTTTCTTTCGGCATATTAACGCCTTTTCCGTTCGAAATGGCTAAACGTAAACGAGGATTACTTTCAGGGTCACTTCCACCTTCTCTAACAGCAACTGCTATTTCCTTTAAAATTTTTGAGAACATTTTAGAACGCTTGGCATCCAAGGCGCCTTTTTTCCTTTTGATGGTTGACCATTTATTGTGACCTGACATAACTGAGTTATTTGATTTTTAGCTTTTAAAATTAACGGTAAAATTAATATTTTTTTCAATGCTTTTCCAAATATTCAGTGTCATTAAAACACAAAAATCATCTACTCAGGCGAATAACATTTTTTCACCAACCGGCTAAGGTAATTCCTGCAGTGAATGGATATAATTGAGGGCCTCTATAATCCTTAAATAAAGGAGTTAAGGAGTAGGTTCCGTAAAAATTAAGCTTTCCCCAACCGATGCGTACTAAAGCATTTAATTTATAGTCGTTTAAGTAGAAATCATCACTTATTTTCATTAAGTGGTACTGATCGTCCGAAGTAGCCCAAGTATGTTTAAAATGTGCACTAGCCCTTATGCCCAATTCAGCTCCCACCGAAATATGAAAACTATTGACTTTGTTTTTGTTATTGGTCTGATATTCAAAGAACAAAGGAATGGTTAGATAATTGACCACGAGTTTGCTTTTTAGGTTTTTAAAATTTTCGACTTTACTGCCATAAATATAACTTGAGTCTGGGTTAATCACAACCGCTTTATCAAAACGATAGTTGTTATACTCAAACCCCAAACCGGTGACTAATCCAAAATGGTTATTAATGAGGTTGAAGTTTAGATCGAAAAAATTCAAATTTACATTGCAAGACTTTTCATATTGCAGGCTTAAATATTCATATCCAGCAGGAACAGCAAAACTGTTTTTTGAATTTAAATATCCATTAATTCCAATTTCTATCCCTGCCCAGTGACCGTTAAACTTATTGTTCACCTTTTTCTTTATTGTATCTTTCTTTTCTCCATAAATATCTTTGTCGTCTATTATGGTAATCTTCTTGTTGCCAAATCTAATATGGGTGGTATCTCCTTTTTTATCATTATAGATTGGATGTACCGCATTGCCTAAGTCAATATCTTCTGAAATATCCTGATTCAATCTGTTGATGTTTTTCTTTAGGGGTTCTTCTTTATAAGATATATTACTCAGGTCGTTTATTGTTCCGGTCAGTTCGTTTTTAACGTTCACATTGGCTTTTGAAGCACCACTTACTGAAATGTTGGCATCGGTAACTGTAAAATCCAGGGCATTTAAAATTGTAGTACCATCCATTTCTGCAGTTAAAAGATTTGCGGTACCACTTAAATCAATAGAAGAGGCTCCATCTAAGTTTACATTGATATCATTTGTTTTTAGTTTCAGTTGGATTACTGAGGCTCCATCGGCTTTTACTTTTAGTTTTGGTAGGCTAATTTCATTTTCGGTGATAAATTTCGAAATGCCTTTGGCTTTTATTTGCTCTAGGTTTTTTGAGGTTACAATAATTTTTGCTGTCGAATTGTCAATGGATTTTTTTAACGAAATGTTCAGCGTTCCATCGTCAATATCGGTGCTAACATTTTCAATATTTAGGGTGGAAGGTTCAATGGAAATAGAATTTTCGTTACCCAATACGTAATACACAACCGTGGTGCTATTTATTTTAATGGTATTAAAATCGGCCAAAATTCTTTTGTTGTTTTGTGCAAATCCAAAGCTAACCGAACTTAAGAATACGATAATGAGAGTGGATTTTAATAATTGAGTTGTTTTCATGGCTATAAAATTTAATATGAATTTTTATTCTAAGACGAAAGGATGGATTGAAATGTTACAAGCTTACTTTTTAGTGTATTCGATTAAATTGCCCAGTACCAAATGCTTAGTATCTCCGCTTTGAGTGGCTTCTCTTTGAAATTGAATTTTAGAACCGGTGATGTGGTTCAAACTGCTGATGCCGGCGTCGGCTATTTTCCAAAGCAATCCATTTTGATGGTATTCCGAAGGGGTTTTTCCGGTTAAGGATTTAACTGCAAAATCGGCAATAGAAATAACAGCATCGGGTTTCGCATTATTACGAACCTTCCCTGCGGGTGTATTTAGCATTTTATGAGCAAATTGCTGAGAGTAGAATCCGCGATAATCATCTATTAAACTCACCTGAATTACATCCGCTTGTTCAATATTTGATGATTTCAACACAGGTGCTTTGATGATACTTTCTTTTACCTGCACCCTATTAAATAAGTTGTTTTTGGCAATAATTTGATTTACAGACCTTGAGCTGTAATTTTGAGTTGGATTTTTTGAGGGCTCAATAATTTCCGATTTTTGAAGAACAGCCTTTTTAAAGGGGAGTTTTGGAAGCACAGAAGCAACATTTCCCGAAAGTTGAGTCATATTGCTGTCTTTTTGATTAGAAAGCATGTAAATTACAGAAAAAGAAATTATTGCAAATACAAGTACGGCTGCAATTCTGAAAACAGGACGTATCCGTTCTACAAAAACATTCTTCTTCAAAGAGGCTTTTTCCGAAAATATAATTGTAGGTGGAGTTAATCGGCTTAGCTTATATTGCTCGAAAGTTTTATTTAATGAGGGCAGACGTTTTATCCATTGAAAATGGGTTAAAGAAATATTTTCACCTTCCAGCAAGTCAATTATTTTTTCATCAACCGGGTTAATTTCAGGAAATAGGGATGTGTTGCTCTTTTGCAAAAAAGGTTTCAGTTCAAAAGCAGGATTTGAATCAGGAAGAAGCGTTTCGAGGGCAAGATTGTCAAACTCAGCTTTTAACTCAGGGTGTTGTTCGAGGAAGACAATTAACTCAGCAGAATGCACCGGGCTCAGCTTTCCTTCCAAATAATCCAGGAAAAATATTTCGTAATTATGTATGTTGATTTCCATAATTATATTACTAAGTCCATTCTGACAATATATTTTTTCAAAAAAACCCTTGCTCTATAAATGTACACTTTGACTTGCGATTCGGTTAAACCGGTAATTTCGCCAATTTCATCGTAAGCATACCCTTCGTAATCTCTTAAAAGCAGCACCGCTCTTTGGTCTTCAGGCAGTTTTTTAATGGCTTCGTTCAAGACATCCATTAGATTATTATAATTGTTTTCATAACCTAAATCTTGGGTTTGCAATTCTTCTAAGTAGCTCATTTTTTTATCTCGCCGGATAACATCAATCATGGTATGATAAGCTGTTGAGAAAAGATAGGATCGAACCTTTTCGAAATTTACCTCTTTAACTTTGTCCCATAACTTAATGAATGAATCTTGCACAATATCTTTTGCTTTATCCTCATTCCGAATATGCTTGAGGATAAACCGATATATGGCATCGGAATACAAATCAACCGAACGATTAAAATCAATTACATTCATCCCTTTTGTTCAATAAAAAAATGGATTTATGTCTGAGACGAACCAAAAAACAAAAAAGTTACAAGGGGAAATATATTAATCAATTTTAAGCACTGCGAGAAAGGCAGATTGAGGAACTTCAACATTGCCTATCTGACGCATGCGTTTTTTTCCTTTTTTCTGTTTTTCGAGCAGTTTTCTTTTACGGGTAATATCCCCTCCATAACATTTGGAAGTCACATCCTTTCGAACCGCTTTAATGGTCTCTCTGGCAATAACTTTGGCGCCAATAGCTGCTTGTATCGCAATATCAAATTGATGTCTTGGAATGAGCTCTCTGAGCTTTGAACAAATCTTTCTCCCAAACTCATAAGAATTATCTTGATGAATTAAGCAAGATAAAGCATCCACAGGCTCGCCGTTCAATAAAATATCCAGACGCACCAATTTCGCCGGTTGATAACTCGACTGGAAATAATCAAAAGAGGCATATCCTTTTGAAATGCTCTTAAGTTTGTCGTAGAAATCGAATACAATTTCACCTAAAGGAATTTCAAACGTAATTTCGATTCTGTCGGTGGTTAAATAAATTTGGTTTTTTAAAACCCCTCTTTTATCGATACAAAGCTTCATAATTGGACCTACATACTCCGATTTGGTGATAATTTGAGCGGTAATATAAGGTTCTTCGATATGGTCAATTTTATTTGGAGAGGGTAAATTCAACGGATTATGTACATCAATATTTTCACCTTTGGTGGTAATTACCTTATAAGAAACGTTCGGAATGGTGGTAATCACATCCATGTCGAACTCCCGATCCAATCTTTCTTGTATGATGTCCATGTGCAGCAATCCAAGGAATCCGCATCTGAAACCAAATCCTAAAGCAATGGAAGATTCCGGTTCAAAGGTAAGGGAAGCATCATTCAATTGAAGTTTCTCGATAGAGGAGCGCAGTTCTTCATAGTCATCCGCATTTACCGGATATATACCGGCAAAAAGCATGGGTTTTACATTTTCGAAACCTTCAATAAAATTCGAGCATGGGTTGTTAACATGGGTGATGGTGTCGCCCACTTTCACTTCCTTAGATACTTTGATTCCGGAAATGATGTATCCAACATCGCCTGCAAAGAGGACGTCCCTGGCTTCCGGTTTCAGCTTTAAAACACCTATTTCGTCAGCACCATATTCTTTATCGGTAGAAACAAACTTTACCAAATCATTTTTGCGAACCTGCCCGTTAAAAATTCTAAAATAAGCAATGATACCCCGAAACGAGTTGAAAACAGAATCGAAAATAAGGGCTTGAAGAGGGGCATTTGGATCCCCTGAAGGGCAAGGAACTTTTGTAATAATGGTTTGGAGAATTTCAGGAATACCTATTCCCATTTTTGCACTGCATTCGATAATGTCTTCTCTCTTGCAGCCAATTAAATCTACAATTTGATCTTTAACTTCTTCGGGCATGGCATTCTCCATGTCCATTTTATTTAATACCGGAATGATTTCCAGATTATTTTCGATGGCGAGATATAAATTTGAAATCGTCTGGGCTTGTATCCCTTGAGTGGCATCCACCACCAATAAAGCGCCTTCGCAGGCAGCAATGGAGCGAGATACTTCATAAGAAAAATCAACATGTCCGGGAGTGTCAATTAAATTTAAAATATATGATGTCCCGTTTTGTTTATATTCCATTTGAATGGCATGACTTTTTATGGTAATGCCTCTTTCTCTTTCCAGATCCATATCATCAAGTACTTGATTTTGTTGATCCCTTTCACTGATTGTTCCGGTGTATTCAAGTAAGCGATCGGCTAAAGTACTTTTACCATGATCGATATGAGCGATAATACAAAAATTACGAATATTTTCCATAGGCTGCAAAATTAATATAAAAAATTACATTCAGAGATGCAACCCTTTGAATATTTTGTTCGTCTAAGGGTATGTTAAACGATTATTATATTTTTGTATCCATTAATCTTACTTATTTTATGAAAAGGAATTTATTTATTTTAATGAGCTTATTTCTGCTAAGTTCAATTTCTATGGTTTCAGCGCAAAACCAGCATGGTTCAAATACTCCCGACCCTCGTTTGTTGGATGTTTTTTCTAAACAAGAAATTAGTGATATGCAATCAAAGGAACCCTATAAAATTGCCTGGTTAAACTATTCTTTGGAGCATGCATTTTATATTTCAGATGAACCACAAGGGCCAATTCAAAAAATTAAGAATGTAAGCTTAAGAAACAACTTTAGTGCTTATTTCAATGAAAACGTAAACACTATTTCGAATAATACGTTTAATTATTTGAAATACAATTTTAAATTAGATAACCAACATTATAATTCTTACGATTTAGGGAATGGAAAATATCTTGTGTTTTACCCTGTTTCTGTAACTGAATCGAACTTTAAATCAATTAAAAACAAATAATTATTATCATAATGAAAAAACTAATTTTGTTTTTGGCTTGTATTGTATTTGCCCAAATAGGGTATTCTCAAACCTATTATTTGAATAATGGCTTTACCGATGGACAGTCCATTACCACTTGTTCGGGCTCTTTTTATGACGCAGGGGGTTCCGGTGCAAATTATTCAGACAATGAAAACTACACAGTTACTTTTGCTCCAAGCACTTCTGCTTTAAGGATCAGCATCTATTTTACCACTTTTGCTGTGGACAATACAGATACTTTATGGATTTATGATGGGGCCAATACTTCAGCTCCCCTCATTCAAACCGGGGTTACAAATCATACTTTTTTTAACAACAGCAATTCCTTAACCCTTTTTCCTGTAAAAGCTTCATTGACAAATACCAGTGGTGCCCTTACATTGAAATTTAAATCCAATGGTGCAACAAATGCTGCCGGTTGGAATGCTACCATTTCATGTTTTTCCCCTTGCCAAATTGTAAATTCCGGCATTGATACGGTTGCTACAACCCCACATCCACAACCATTTACTCCAATTGTTACGGATTCAAGTCATTATATTAATATCTGTTTTGGGGATCCAATTCACTTTGTTGGAAAAGGAACCTATCCTCAAAATAATTTCGCCTACCCACAATCCGATGGGACTTGTACTTATTTTTGGAATTTTGGGGATGGAACCACGGATTCTGTTTCCGGGGCAACAGTAAATCACAATTTCCCTCAGGTTAGGGGATACGATATACAATTGACCATGAGAGATAACCACGGATGTTTGAGTACCAATGCTATTAATTATAGAGTCAGGGTTTCAGGAAATCCTATTGCTCACTTGGATCCTTTGCCGGATATTTGCAGTACCGATAGTATTTTGGTAGAGGTGGGCTATACCGCAGGTTCAACTTTCCAAATTGCACCTATTGGTTCAACGCAAAGCTCCAGCCAACGTTTTGACAGCACCATGTTTATCCCTGACGGACCAAACTGTAATCCGGCTGACCCTTGCTATAATACCGATGTAAACTTTAATTGTTTCATGCCCGGACAAACCATTACTGCAGCTTCCAATATTTTATCAGTTTGTGTTAATATAGAACACTCTTTTAATGGAGACTTAAGCTTTACTATTATTTGTCCTAATAACCAACAAGCAATTTTAAAAACATATTTAGGCTCAGCAGAAACCAATTGCGGTGCATATCTAGGAGTTCCTTACGGAGGCGCAAACCACCATACTTATGACAATGGTTGTCTTCCGGCAAATAACAACGCTGGAGTTGGTTGGAATTATTGCTGGTCTCAAGTATATCCAGCAGCTACCACTATGAATACTCAACCACTATCCACTACCATTGATTCTACCAATACGGTTGCGCATACAGGATATTTTATTCCCGATCAAAGTTTTAATAATTTAATTGGTTGTCCACTCAATGGAACTTGGACCATAAAGATTTGTGACCAATGGGCAAGCGATAATGGGTATATATTTTCTTGGGACTTAAATCTCGATCCAAACTTATTGCCAAGCGGTTGGCAATACTCAGTTCCCATTGATACTGTGTTATGGACAGGACCTTACATTAATCCACTTTCAGATACTTCAGCGGTAATTAAACCACCGGTAGGCAATAATTACAATTATACTTTTACTCTAATTGATGCATTTGGATGCCAATATGACACCACTTTCCTTGTAAATGTTTTAACCCAACCGGTTGTGAATTTGGGTCCTGATACTTCTATTTGTAATGGTCAAGTGATTCTTTTAAGCGGCGGTCCTGTGGGCACGAATTACACTTGGTCTACCGGAGCTACCGGTCCTGACTCGACTATATATGTTAACTTACCTGACCAATATTGGGTTCATGTTTCTAATGCCAATGCAAACATTGCCTGTACGGCCGCAGACACTATAAATGTGTTGGTGCATCCTTTGCCTTTGGCGAACTTTAAGGCTGCTCCCTTAACGGGTTGTGAACCTCAAACCATGGCTTTCACTGACTCTACCACCAACGGTCCGGTTCAGTTTTATAATTGGGACTTTGGAGATCCTGCTTCAGGAACCAACAATACTTCCACTTTGCAAAATCCGACCCATACTTTTTCGCAAGCCGGAGACTATACCATTACTTTGCACGTGAAAACAGCCTTAGGGTGTGAGGATGAACTTGTTAAAACGAATTATATTCATGTGTACGCCATTCCAAGCGTGAGCTTTACTGCGAATCCACAAGTGGTAAATGTGGGTGGAACTATTAACTTTGAAGGTAGCAGTTCTGTTGCAAGTGTTGCCTCTTGGGCTTGGGACTTTGGCAATGGTACTGGAAGTGGACAAAATGTTTCTAATCCTTATACTATTGATGGTTCCTATCCTGTGACCCTTACTGTTACAACCACTGATGGTTGTGTTAAAGACTACACCATTACCGTTGAAGTAGCCCCTGAATATCAATTCCCTAATGTAATTACTCCCAATGGCGACCTTAATAATGATGCTTTTGTTATTAAAGGACTCCTTCCTGGAAGGGTTAATACTTTTGTTGTGTACAATCGTTGGGGTAAAAAAATCTACGAAAAATCAAGCTACGATAATACTTGGGATGGTGAAGGCGCTGCTGATGGTGTATACTATTATATTTTCACATGGAAGAGCCCCTCATCAAGCGAAGATGTTTCTCATTCCGGCTCCGTTACCATTGTAAGATAAACAACATAATTAAAAACAAAAAAGGCTGCAATTGCAGCCTTTTTTGTTGTGGCATCGACCGGAATCGAACCAGTGACACAAGGATTTTCAGTCCTCTGCTCTACCTACTGAGCTACGACGCCAACAATATTGGAGCGCAAAATTAATAAAATATTTTTGCAAATAATAAAAAAACAGTATTTTCTTCAAAATTTCCTTTTGATTTTCATAAAAACATTTAATTCTGAGGAGTTTAGTGAAAAATAAAAAATTTGTAAGCTATAAAAATTTTACTTTTGCGCCATGCATCTTATCGTCGATTCAGGTAATTCTCTCACTAAGCTAAGTCTTTTTGAAGGTGAGCAACTCAAGGACACGTTTTACTATAAAAACATCTTTGATTTAAAGGTGCAGGCTTTCTTCTCCTCATTTCCCAACATACAGGATTGTATCATTTGTTCAGTAAATGAATCGGAGAAAATGATTGCGGACTTCATTTCCCCTTTTGTTACCCCGCTAATTTTTGATTTTAATACTCCCATTCCTATTCAAAACCACTATAAAACCAAGGAAACCCTTGGAAAGGATAGGATTGCTGCAGCTGTGGGAGCGAAATACCATTTCAAAGAAAATCCTGTGTTAATTATTGATGCCGGAACCTGTATAACCTATGATGTTGTGAATAAGGAAAATGAGTTCAAGGGGGGAAGCATCAGTCCGGGAATTGAGATGAGGTATAAAGCATTGCATACATTTACTCAAAAACTGCCTTTAATATTACCCAAGGAAGATTACTTTTTGCCGGGTTCAAGCACTGAGGAATCAATTGATTCGGGTGTTTTGGCAAGTGCATTATTCGAAATGCAAGGATTTATAAATTACTACCAATCGCAATATGAAGGATTAATAACCGTTTTATGCGGTGGCGACATGAAATATTTTGATAAGAAACTAAAAAATAGCATCTTTGCATTTCCAAATTTGGTGGCTGAGGGCTTACAAAAAATTCTACATTTTAATGCAAAAAACCAATAGATTATTCATTTTTACCATTGTATCTTTTTTCTTTTTCCAAGGAATTTATGCACAAACAAGAATTAGCTCACCTTATTCCGTTTATGGCATAGGGGAGATTTCTTCCAATGTGAATTCGAAATATTTCAGCATGGGGGGAACGTCTTTAGGGTTTAAAAATTCCCAAACCATTAATTATGCAAACCCGGCTTCTTATATATCTCTCGATACCCTTTCTTTCCTTTTCGAAGGAGCCCTTTTATCAACTTTTACCACCCAAACATCATTAAGTACCAGCCAAAGTGGTAATAACTCCACCTTATCGTATTTATTATTTGGATTTCCAATTTCAAAATGGTGGAAAACTACCGTGGGCTTACTACCCTATAGCAATGTGGGATATAAAATTACCGACACCCAACACCAAGATAGTCTTGGAACGGTTAATTATATTTATGAAGGACAGGGTGGTTTGAACGAAGTTTTTATTGGAAACGCATTTAAAATTACCAAAGGTCTTTCCATTGGATTGAATCTTGGATATTTATTTGGTTCTATTGACAAAACCCGAACTGTGTTGTTTCCTGATATGGTGACTGCCTATAACTCTCGATTAAAAAGTTCCACTGAAATGAGTGGGTTCTTGATGAGTTTTGGTACTCAATATTTTAAAAAACTAAGTGAAAAATACACGCTGGGAATTGGAATCACATACAGCAATGCGGCACTTATTAATACGAGAGAAAACTATTTTGTAACCTCTTTTACAAGAAGTACTTCGGGATATGAATATTTAAAAGACACTTTGGAAAACATTTCTGGTCAGAAATCTTCCATTACCATTCCTGCTTCTTTGGGTGTTGGATTTTCATTGAAAGTTGGGGATAAATATGAATTTGGAAGCGACTTTAAATGGCAAAATTGGGGTAAGTATACGGTAAATTCATCCATTGATACCTTACAAAACAGTTGGCAACTTTCCGCTGGATGCCAGATTTTGCCTTCTGTTAGTGCTTCTAACTACTTTTCAAAAGTGTTTTATCGCTTTGGTGCCCGTTATGGGAAAACCTATCTGAATTTAAAGAATCAGCAACTCGATGAATGGGCAATCAGCGCAGGGTTAAGCTTGCCATTTAAGAAAAGCAAGTCTACAATTAATTTTGGAATTGAGTACGGTCAAAGAGGAACCACTTCTGATAATTTAATCAGGGAATCTTTCACAAGAATTACCCTTGGTGTGAGTATTAACGAACGATGGTTTGTTAGACGTAAATTCTTTTAATTAGGATGAAACCCCTAGGGCTATTTTGTTTGTTTTTTGTCTTTTCAATTTTCCTTATATCTTGTGAAAACGATATTAAAGTCATCAATAACTTTAGTGTTAAAGATACTTTACCCGTAGAATCGGTTAAAAATGTTGAATTGATCTATAGTGATTCCGGTAAAATTCAGATAAAATTGATCAGCCCATTATTAAACCGTTATAAAGTGGAAGATCCTTATGACGAATTTCCAAAAGGCTTGACCGTGTATTTTTATGACTCCTTACTCAGAGTAAAATCTTCATTACGAGCAAATTATGCAATATCTTGGGATTTAAGAAACACCATGGAAGCTAAAAATGACATTGTTATTGTGAATAAGGATGAAACCATTACAACTGAGCATATTGTATGGAATAAACGTACACATTCTATATTTTCCGATGTGTTTACGAAAAGAGTGAATAAAGATGGGGTAATGTTTGGAGATGGATTTGATGCTGACGAAACCTTTAATAAATATACGATTCGAAACCCTAGAGGTACATTTGTAGTTCAACAATAACGAACATGGTAATAGATCTTTGGATAATCATCATCACTTTGGGTTTATCTGCCTTTTTTTCAGGAATTGAGATCGCTTTTGTAAGCTCCAATAAGCTGAAAATTGAATTGGAGCGGAATAGAGGTTCTTATGGTTCAAAAATACTTTCGAAGTTAATTAAAAAACGTATCCATATTATTGGAGCTTTATTGCTGGGAAATAATATTGCTTTGGTTCTTTTCAGTATTACAATTTCAAAAATTTCTGAGCCTTATTTGTATGAGCACCTCCCACACTATTTTAGCACCGGGTTTTGGATACTTTTATTTCAAACCCTTTTCTCTACTTTAATAATTCTGCTTCTTGCTGAGTTTATTCCCAAATGGATTTTCAGCCTTAGACCCAATACTTTTCTGAGAAAGTTGGTTTTCCCCTTGGCATTATTTTACATCTTATTGTATCCTTTTGTTTTTTTAACTATCGGAATATCAGAGTTTTTAATAAAGGTGTTTTTTAAAATAAAACCTCAAAAAACCGAATATGTTTTTTCTCATGTCGATTTAGATCATTTTTTTCAGGAATTTTCTGAGAACATTGAGCCTGATGAAGAGCAAAAAGCTGAAATTCAAATATTTAAAAATGCCATGAGTTTCAGAAAAGTACGGTTGAGAGAATGCATGTTGCCCCGTACCGAAATTGTTGCCATTGAAGAAAATGATTCTATTGAGAAATTAGCACAGCTTTTTATTGAAACCGGATTTTCTAAAATCCTTATTTACAAAGAGAATATTGATAATATCATAGGCTATGTCCATTCGACGGATATTTTTAAAAATCCTGAACATATTATATCGATATTGAGGCCTATATTAATTCAAACCGAGACTTCCTTTGCGCATAAAACCCTGGATGTTATGTTGGAAGAAAGGAGGAACATTGCCTTGGTTTTGGACGAGTTTGGAGGAACTTCAGGAATTGTAACCATGGAGGATATTATTGAAGAGATTTTTGGAGAAATTGACGATGAATTCGATACCGATGAGTTTTCAGAAAAAGTGTTGAATGAAAATGAATATATCTTTTCCGGAAGATTAGAAATTGACTTCCTTAACCAAAAATACCATCTGGGATTACCTGTCTCTGATGAATATGAAACTTTGGCCGGGTTGATCATCCATTATTTTAAAGACATTCCGACCCAGCATGAAGAAATTACTATCTCTCAATTCAAGTTTAAAATTCTTCAGGCGAGTAATAAGATGATACATCAGGTTCAATTATCCATTTTAAAAGATTAATTGGAATCTGGGTAATTGTTTTATGGCAAAATGATGAAATTATTTCTTGTCAATAATCATTCTATGTGTTTGAAATACAACAGAATACAAGGGTATGATTTTTGTTACATTCTTGTTTGAAATTACCTAATCCTTTTTTCAACATTCCTTATGAAAAATTTTAGAACCGCTGTAAAGGCTGTCACTTTGATGGTTTTTGTATTTCTATTTTCGATTGATTCTTTTGCGCAAAATCAAAAACGGAATGCTCCACCCACAAATGAATTCAGTAAACTTTGGAAGAAGGTGGACTCACTCAATAATAAAGGGCTTCCAAAATCTGCATCCAAAGTTATAGAGAACATCTATATTAAAGCAAAAGCTGAAAACAACGAAAACCAAGTTTTTCGATGTGTACTGTACAAAATGAAAAACAGGTCTGATTATCAGGAAGATTACAATATTGGAATGATGGAGTTGCTAAAAAAGGAAATTAAGAATGGAAACGAATCCACCAATGCACTTTTTCATTCCTTATTGGCCGATGTATATTGGAATTATTATGAAACGAATCGATACACTATTTTAAATAGAAGTGAAACGGTTGATTTTAAGAATGATGACATCAAAACTTGGGATTTAAAGAAAATTGTAAGTAAGGCAATCGACCATTATTTACGGTCGCTTAAAAATGCTGAATATTTAAAAACGATTCCATTAAAGGATTACAATGAAATATTAATTACCCAAAAAGGATCGAAAAATTATAGACCTACGCTTTTTGATTTTGTAGCCCAAAAAGCAGTGGATTTTTTCATGAATAAAGAAGCCGGAATTATCCAACCTGCTGATAAATTTGAATTGGACAGCCCCATTTACTTTGCTTCGGCCCGAGAGTTTAGTAAGCATATTATTAAATCAAAGGATTCGCTTTCGATGAAACTTCACGCCATAAAAATTTTACAGCAATTGACTGCTTTTCACCAAAACGATGTAAACCCTGAAGCGCTGATTGATGTTGAACTCAAAAGACTCAAATTCATCCGGCAAAACGCCATTACCGATGATAACGACAGTTTATACCTTGCTGCTTTATTCCATTTGCAAAAAGAATTTATTCATCACCCTTCGGTAACTGAAATAAAGTATGAAATAGCCCAGGAATTAAATTCCAATTCGAAGAAATACAACCCCTTAGCCTCTGATGAATATAAATGGGAAAACAAGAAGGCAATTCAAATATGTGATGAGGCTCAAACCCTCTTCCCGGAAGCTGAGGGTACAAAGAAATGCACCTATTTGAAACATTTGATTCTCGAGAAATCCCTTTTATTGACTACTGAGTTTGCAAATATTCCGGACAAACCATTTAAAATGTTGCTCAGCTATAAGAATCAAAACACTGTGAAAATTAGGGTTGTAAAAATGGATCCCGAAAAAGACCGAGAATATAGAAGAGACTATGATCAAAAACTAATTGAAAAGTATAAGAGCCTTCCTGTGGTTAAGGAATTTACAGTGGATCTTCCTAACGACAACGACTACCAACTCCATTCTGTGGAAGTAAATATGCCCGAACTTCCCATGGGCTATTATGTGGTATTGGTTTCTTCAAATCAAAATTATAATGATGTTGAATCACCTGTGGCTTATGGTAGTTTTTGGATTAGCAAACTCAGTTTCATTCATAGGCGTACTCCTGAAAACGGCATGGACATTAACATCATAGATCGAGAGTATGGCAACCCTGTAGAAGGAGCAAAGGTGGAAACTTTTGTCGAAACCTATGATTATCTTACACGAAAATACTATTATAAAAGTTGGAAGAATTATGTGACTGATAAAGATGGCTTTTTTTCGGTGGAGCCGGTTACCGATAATACCTGGTCGAAAAGCTTTTATATCAATATTCAATATAAAAAAGATGCCTTATACTCAGATAATTACTTTTATGTATCTAAAAATTATCCACCGGATTTAAAACCCAACATGCCCACTTGGTTTTTTACCGATAGGGGCATATACCGACCGGGTCAAACCATCTATT
>CAZJBB010000024.1:0-24623 GCA_964543995.1 uncultured Bacteroidales bacterium | reverse complement strand
AGATAGCTTCAGGTGACTGGAGTTCAGACGTGTGCTCTTCCGATCTACCGTCGCAGCGAGTTATTTTCATCTTGGGGTGGAAACCATTGGCAGTAAGTTTGGAGAAATCCCATCCACATTTCCTATACCTCACTTTGCTTCTATTGATTTTTCTACTTTTCAGAAACTGATTCAACCGGCTTTTACCATTGCTTTATTGGGCGGAATTGAGTCTTTGCTTTCGGCAGTGGTGTCAGATGGAATGATAGGCGGAAACCACAAATCAAATACCGAATTAATAGGGCAAGGCATTGCCAATATGGCTTCCTCTCTTTTCGGTGGAATTCCTGCTACCGGTGCTTTGGCCAGAACCGCTACCAATGTTAAAAGTGGAGGAAGAACCCCCGTTGCCGGTATAACCCATGCCATTACCTTGCTCCTAATCATGCTAGTATTTGGCCGATGGGCAACGTATATACCCCTTTCTTGTCTTGCCGGAATATTGGTGGTGGTTGCATACAATATGAGCGAATGGCGATCTTTTCGCGGAGTACTTAGAACTTCCAAAAGCGATGGAGCCGTGCTGCTGGCCACTTTTGGACTTACCGTTTTTGTCGATTTAACTGTTGCCATTGAAATAGGAATGGTGCTGGCTACTTTTTTATTTATGCGCAGAATGACTCAGATTACGCATATCGATCTGGTAACCAATAAAATATCTGAAACTGACGATGAAAAAGCCATCAGCAGATATCACGTTCCGGATGGGGTAGAAGTTTTTGAAGTTACAGGTCCCATGTTCTTTGGAGCGGCTTATAAATTTAAAGAATCCATGAAGGTTATGGCTAAAAAACCTAAGATTCTGATTGTCCGAATGCGCTCTGTGCCTGTTATTGACGAAACAGGCTTGCATACCCTAAAAGAGGTTTTTCGTCAAGCTAAAAATCAAGGGACTAAACTTATTTTATCAGGAGTACAGCCGGGCTTATACAAGGAGCTTGAAAAATCTCGTCTGATTTTCATGGTAGGTAAAGCCAATGTTTGCTCGGATATTGACCATGCTTTGGCAAGAGCACAAAACATTTTGCAGGCAATTACAATGGATTCCTAATAAATAATTCATTCTCTTAATTTCTTCGAAATCACTCACTAATGCCTAATTGTGGATTAATAATCAAAAGAATACCGCCAGAACAGTGGTGTTCTTGATTTGTTATTCAAAAAAAGGATTATTTACCGGATAATTACTTTTTCGCAATATGTCTGACTATTGGATGTGAAGTTAACCAGATAACATCCCTGAACTTGGTTTGTCATGGGGATGCTAATTTGAGTGAAGTTTTCATAAGTCTGATCAATAACCTTACGTCCAGTCAAATCGTAAATCCTGACGGTTCCACTTATTGGCAAAACTGAATTCAAGTAAACCTGCATATCAGATGAATAAACATAAAGCGAAGGAGATGCTAGACTCGCTTGGTCGATATTCATTGATTTACGGCTAAAATATAGAGCAAACCTGGCAGGGTCGTCCCCTTTTTCGGCACCGAAAGCATAGTGGGAATCGCTGCTAAGCAACTGCCAGTGATTATTCCGATAATCGCGGAGGTATACAAAAGTACCTTGGGGCAAAGAGCTGATATTGTCGGCATTCATTGAATAGCGACCACTTTCATTCACTGCTAGATGAAGTGGAATTACCAAACCTTCGGTTATTTCAGGCAGACTGTTAATAGAAAGTTGGTTTTTAGCTGCAATTGTATAAATTTGACCTGGAGCATCTTCGGATAAAAATTTAAAAGCATCCATTGAACTATCAAAACCAGTTGTGCTACCTTTTACAAACCTTACCACCGCTTCGTCAGAAAACTCATTTGCTGAAAATTGTAATTTAATAAAATCGCCTTGTGGTTTTTTCCCTTGAGGTAGGGTGTGAATTCTAATGCTATCATTGAATTTTAGTGTTCCCAGATTATAGCCATCACTCACTCTGACCATGTATCCCTGCATGGGGTTTATTTGAGATGTAGCTCCATTTGTACCTATACCGTCAACATAAGATGAATAGGTTTTTAATGCTTGATTCCATGTATATATAGAATTATAAAGATTGGTTCGGGTCCATCCTGAAGTAGCATCCCAATCAATAGATGATGGGTAAGGATTTCCACACAGGTTCCATCCCTTGAGCGAATCGGTTCTAGTCATATTGTCAGCTGTTCCATAAGCGCCTGTATTCATTTGACCGGAATAGGAAATAATATTTGATAAAGTATTTGGTTTATATACCGAATACCCTTTTGTAACATCCATATTAGCATTAGCAGCCATATTTGACCAAGCATTGGTGTTTTCAAGGAATTTATACATATAATATCCTGAAAAAATATTGGTTTGCGTTGTAACCATTGGACTTGAAATATAATTATACCTTATCCCTATGTCCTGAACCAAATATTGATCAACTTTATGGGTTCCTGGGCCTAGCAGGTTTCCGTATGTAATGAGTGAGCCTTGACCCGAGATACTTGATTTTACAACCAAACTTGCTGAACCTGAACTGTCAGCAATATTTCCATAAACTGTAAGTCCCTTGCCTTCATTAATGGTAAGTGTGGAAGCAGTCTTAAGTAAGAGGTTATTACAAACCGAAGGAGAGGATTGTGCATCGGTGACATTTACTGATGCATTACTGATAGTGACATTGGTAGTTTGGGTGGGTACTCCTCCACACCAGTTTAACGCATTGGACCAGTTGTTATCACCTCCTAACCCTGTCCATAACCCTGAAGCCAGAGTAACGCTAACATCAAGACGTGAAAGGCTTTGACAACCATTCAATGTGGATGCTGCATAATAATGCTGATTTCCAAGGCTTGTGCTTCCACTCAATGGAGTGCCTCCTATGGAAATGTTATACCATTCCACATTGGTTCCGCTTGCAGAGAGGTCGTTGACCAAAGATCCCAAACAGGGGGTTTGGCTGGTTGAACCTGTTGGTATTGAAGGGCGGGGATTTATAGTTAATGAATGGGTAGAATTACTGCAACCCGTTAATGAACTGGTAAAAGTAAATGCCACGCTCCCATTGCTAATTCCGGAGACAATGCCACTAAGTGAGTCAACAATTGCCACTGAATTATTGCTGCTTGTCCAGGTTCCATTGGTGCTCGGACTCAGGGTTGTAGTTGTTGAAGTACAAATAACTGAATCGCCGGTTATTGAGACTACAGGTAATGCATTAATCGTGAGCGCTGAAGTTCCATTGGTATTCACAGTATTGTAATTGGCACAGTTTTGTATAACACATCGGAAAAGTTTCCCGTTCAGGCTAATATCAGGATTTGTAATTGTAAGAATATTCGTATTGGATGAGGAATTGCTTGTAAACGCATTGGTGTATAATCCACCATTTGTGATATTGACCCATCCGCTATTGTTAATTTGCCATTGATAACTATAGGTAGGGGAACCTGAAACTGATACACTCAACGTTAAGATCCCTGTACCTGTGCAACCTGCTAAAGGGCTTGTAGGTTGACTAGTAATAGCCACAGAATTGCATGAATTGAATTCACAAGCGCCCACATCCGGTGCCGTTCCGTTACCTGAATAACCGCTTTCACCATAACGCACATTCCCGTCGAAATCATCAGTAATAGCAATGGGTGATGTTACTCGGATTCCCCCACTTTCACATAAAGTGGGAATCAAACCAGAAATATGCAAATCATAAGGAGTGGATACAGTATTAATAAACGGGGTGTTTTCAGTAAATGAGACCAAATCTCTAGTTCCAACTAGAGTTTTAAAATTTGCAAGGGTTTGATAGGCTGTAGTTCCGTTGTAAAAAATAACATTGCGAGAGGCCGGAGTACCGGAAAAGAAATTATTATTATTTGAATTCGCGTTGTAACCGGTTAAAATTGTACTACTGAAACGCATTGCAGCAGTATAACCACTGCTACTTCCAGGAGTAGATTTGTTAATTACTATATTATTCTGAAGCGTAAGATTTGTTGAGGTTACAGCATAAATTCCTGAAGAGCCAAAAGTGGAACTACTTGACGTTGCTGACAAATAAATTGTATTATAGAATAAATTGTTGGTGGTTCCGGCATTTAAATATACTCCAACAACTGCATTTGCGCCGGTTGATGTTGAAGCACGAAGGTCAGAAACAAAATTATTGTAAAAATTATTGGTTGCTCCACCACTCACATAATATCCAAAAGCACTGCCAGTGGCACCGGAAGAGCTCAGATTGAAAACATTATTCTTGTAAATATTTGAAGTTGTCCCTGCAGCAAGAAAAATACCATAAACAGTTGTGCTTGCACCGCTGGAGCTAATCGCAGATAGTATGTTCCCATAAATTGAAGAACCGGTTCCGCCAGCTGAATATAAACCGTAAACAAGGCCTGCTCCTGAGGTGCTAATGTTACTTATGGTATTGGAATAGGTATTCAAATAGAGGACCTGAGCCCCTAAATAAATCCCGCTAACAGCTGTGGAAGCACTGCTGATATTGCTTATCGTATTACTATATACTTGGTTTGGATTTAATGAGGTTCCGCCGAATCCATTTAAATACAATCCATTAACAGCACCGCTACCGCAACTTATATTTGATACAATATTATTAAATACGGTTAAGCCGGGGTTTGAAGCAGAAAAATCCGTACTGTAGATTCCTGTAAATCCACCAGTATTGGATGCTGAAATGGTAATATTTGAGAAGTTATTGTTGCTAATGATATGGGAAACCGTTGTAGGAGAAGTTCCTCGGTCATTATATCCAAAGAATCCATTTGCTCCACCTGCAGTTCGCCCACAGCTTCCTGAAACGTAATTATACTGAACCACTTTGGACCCATTAGCAGGAGCCAGATAATTGTTGTTGATAAGGTATATAATACCGGTGGTATTTAAATTAATGTTCACAAGAGCATTTGAATCAACTTTGCTGTTAAGTGGTGTTCCCGAATTACTTATTGCAGAAAAGGTTCCTGAGCCGGCGTTTAATCCACTAAATGTCACACTTCCTAACGTATTTGCATGGATATTAAGAGTGGACGATACACCCGAGGTGGTATTATTAATCAGATTCACTGCACCCGATGCGGTTGAAGCAGTTAATGAGCAGTTAACAATGCTATTGTTGCTGATATCGCACGTAGAAACCACTGCACCTGAATTTGAAATTCCGTTAAAGATGCCTGTACCTCCCAAAATAAGTCCAGAAAGTGAATTATTTGATATGTTCGTAGATGTGGCAGCAGCGGTACTACTGATTCCATTTATTACAGAAGCACCACTTCCGTATGAGGCACAGTTCTTTATCGTGTTTCCGTTGGCACTGAAGTTCCCTGTTGAAGTATTGTAAATTCCATAAAATGCTGTTGCCCCCGTGCTGACCCCATTTACCCCCACTGAAATGGCACTTGCGTTATTATTCCCAATAGTATTGTTGTAAACACTCATGCTTCCTCCAGTACCTGCAGTACTAATACCATAGTATGTATATGCCAAGCCGGCGGCGCCATTAGTAAAAAATGAATTCAGGGCGTTTGAGTAAACATTTACAGTTCCAACCGAGTTTATTGAGAGCACCCTTACTGGCGTGGCGGATGAAACATTCAGTGAATCAAAACTGTTATTGTAAATATTTGAATTTCCACCGTTCTGTGAAATTCCGTAATAAGTTCCTGTCCCACTGCTTGCAATATTTGTAAAACTATTATTATAAAGATCAACATAAAGAGCTTTAGACCCTGTATACAATGCATTTACCGCTGTGGAAGCACAGCTGAGGTTTGACAAAGTATTGTTGTAAACCCTGTTAGGTGAATCGATAGTACCGCTGAACCCGTTGAGGTAAATAAGATTAACTGCACCACTTCCACAAATGATATTACTGATTACATTTCCATATACATTGAGCGTTGGATTATTGCTTGCATTACTGCTGTAAATTCCATTAAATCCACCTGTATTAGTGAGAGAGATGCTGATATTTGAGAAGTTGTTATTAGCAATCAGATGATTAGTAGAACTGGGCGAAGCTCCTGCGTCATAATATGCATAAAATGCATTGGTACCTCCTACATTACGTTGAATTAATCCTGTGGTTATATTGTTCTGAATACTTTTAAAACCGTTTGCAGCTAAAACATAATTATTATAAATCAAATAAATAAGACCTGAGGTATTCACGGTCATGGAAGTAAAGCTATTGCTGTCGATATACGAGTTCAACGGAGCGGCGGAACTATAAATACAACTGAATGTTCCTGAACCACCCGTAGGATTCAGGTAATTTATACTCCCTAAAATATTATTTCTGATGGTAAGCGTTGAGGACGCTCCAGCAGCTTGGTTGTATATAAAAAACACATTTCCTGTGGTTGTAAGTGACCCATGATTAAACCCTGAAAGATTATTTCCTTTAATGGTAATAGTATTGATAACGGCTGAAAAATTATAAATTCCGTAAAAAGCACCCGTTCCGTTAAGTGTATTATTAAGAATGGAGTTTCCGTTTAAAGTCAGGTCACTTGCAATTCCATTATTATACATACCATAAAAAATCGAAGCTCCGGTACCATATGAATAACAATTCTGAATTGTATTATTAATTACATTTATGCTTCCTGTTGCAGTATTATAAATTCCATAAACAGAAGTAGCTGCAGTACTAATTCCGTTACTCCCCATGGTTATGGCATTGCTTCCGGAACCGCCGATAGTGTTTCCGGTTATGGTAAAATTACCAAGGGTACCAGCTGAATTGATTCCGTAAAAACTAAAAGCTGTAGCAGCTACACCATAAGTAAAAAAACCCTGGATGTTGTTGTTTTCTATCGTAACCTGTCCGGTACTGGTTGAATAGATTCCTCTCAGGGTAGAGGCGCCTATGACACTAAATGTATTAATGTTATTACTTCCGATGCGCATCCCAGATCCTGCATTTGTGTTGATACCATATACATTAGCAACCCCGGAAGTGGAAATCGAATCAATAGCATTATTATATATGTTTAAGTATTGGGCATTGGCTCCGGTATAAATACAACTCACGGTAGTGGAGGCACTCGATAAATTACTTATGGTATTATAACTAACCACATTAGGGGAAACCAAGCTTCCACCAAACCCATTCAGATATAAACCATAAACTGCTCCGGTTCCGCAACTTACATTATTAATTATATTATAAGTTACATTAAGTGATGGCCAGGATGCAGAAGCATCTGTGCTGTATATGCCAGTAAATCCACCTGTATTAGCTCCCGGTATGGTAATGTTTGAGAAGTTATTACCAGAAATGGTGTGACTTACACTGGATGGCGATGCACCACGATCGTTATAACCATAGGTTGCTCCTGCACCTCCTCCAGTACGGGTAAAAGCAGTAATAACAAGATTGGTATTAATTACTTTGGTTCCGTTAGCCGGGGCTGTATAATTGTTATTTATCAGGTAAATGGCACCGGTTGAATTCAATGTAATATTATTAAATTGATTTGAATCAATCGTGGAATTTAGAACAGCAGCTGAATTATTAATTAAGTTAATAGCACCAGTTCCCGGATTGGTTCCATTAAAATTCAACCCACTAATAAAGTTTTCTCGGATTAAAAGACTTATAGTGTTTGTTCCAGCTGTATTATTAATTATATTCACTGCACCGGAAGCTGTGACTGCTGAAAAGTTAATGTTGGATGCATAATTATTCAAAAAAGTGGCATCACCTGTAAGAGCACCAGAATTTGCAAACCCATTAAATATTCCGGTTCCAAAGTCAGTTATATTGTAAAGACTGTCGTTGGAGATTTGAAGAGCTGAACAAGCAGCTGCATTGGTTAGCCCATAAAATACAGATGCCCCGGTACCGTATGAAGAAATGTTCCTTACTTTATTTGAACTAATTGAAATATTGCCTGTTGCAGTATTATAAATTCCGTAAAAATGAGTCCAAGCTGTAGTTGTACCGTTTACTCCTAATGAAATAGAGTTTGCGACGGCACCCCCAATATTATTATTACTAATAGAATAACTACCTGCTACCCCAACAGTATTAATTCCATAGTATGAATACCCAATTGTCGCTGTACCGTTAAGGTTAAATGAAGCAATGGTATTATTCTGGATGCTCATTCCTGAAGTTGAAGAGGCATAAATCCCAGCTACATATCCCCCACTGGTAGTGGATGTAATACTGATGCTCCCATTACCCGAATCCCCAATTATATTTCCATTGGATGTTCCAATGTTTACAATACCTCCATTAACTACAATTCCTGTAAATATTCCTGGTGCAGAGGCAATTGCATTGGTTGTCGAAATACTAAAACCTCGGATAAAGTTTCCTTGAACTGACGAAGTTGGAGAGGCGGCTACATTCATTGTGATGGGAAACAATCGGAAAGATGAAGCAGCACTGGCCTGCCAAGTCCCCGTGGCTTGGGCTGCATTTCCTCCAAGGTAATTATTGGAAACTGCAAAATTTCCACCACTGGCATTAACAATGTTTATCAGGTAGTACAAAAAGGTTCCTGTAGGTGCCATGGTTGTTGTTTCATAAAAGCTGTTTCCATTAAGACTCCAACTGTTATTATTGGCTCCAATATTAACTCCATAAGAAGTTGCCGTATTCGATAAAAAATTATATATATTACAGTTACTCAGGGTATTTAAAGTATTCACGAAACCCACCGAACCAGCAGCATAAACGGCATTTATTGGCCTAGATCCGGCATTGGTAATATTGCAGCTATCAATTAGGTTGTTGGAATTTCCCGATACTCCAGTGGATGTTGAAATAAGAAAAATTCCTCCTGTGGCAGATGTTTCGGACCCCTTTACAATACAATTTTTAATAATATTCCCTGATGCCCCATTAATAAATCTGATAGTCCCGGCTGCACTAGTAGCACTGCTGTTGGTAATGGTAAGGGCCGCATTTCCGCCCGACATATTCAAGCTCCCATCTATGGTTATATTATCGGCTCCATTCAAATCAATGAGGTTGGAATTAAGGTTTCCCGAAATACTTAATCCATCAATACTTGGGAAAATTTTCACAGAACTGTAATTGGCACTTCCTGTTCCACTTGCATTTAACACAGCCGAAGCTGTTTCAGAAGTAGAAGCAATAATCTTTAAAATAATGTTACCGGTAATTTTACCCTGATTTATTGAATCAAAAGCAGTCTTTAGCGTAATGTAATTTGCTCCGGTATTGCCCACTGTACGGATAGTTTGAGCATTAATGGAAGAAAAAAATGTCAGCAAGGATAAGGTCAACATTAAACTAGAGAATAGTCTTTTTTTCATGTTATTTGGGAATTAAACGTTACTAAAATTTAAGGATACGAAGATATTTATAATCATAAATTATATTACATGTGCTGTGTTAAAATAGTTTTAATTATTGCAATTATTGCTACAGTAATTCAAAATTAGTTTTTTTATTTCCAAATAGCAACATAATATTTGAAATTACAAATTTATTATGATAAATGCACGTTAAATGGTTTGGTTTTTTGCTGAAAAAACAAGAATCTCTTTATGGTTTGAAGCAGTACTGAAATTTTCAAGAAAATAAATTGCCTTTCATGGGTGTGGATTGCTTTTGGTTCTTTAGTTTTAATTCGGATATTAAATTGAATGACGTTAATTAATATTTGAAATCATAATCCTCCAAGGAAGCCTGCTTCAAAAAACTATAGTTGCATGAATTGTAATTTGTTTTCAGTTTGATCATGTATTTTGTTCAAAGCCTAATTACTACTTATAATAATTCAATGCACATCCTTGCATTTTGGCAAGAGTTATTGTAAGTCATGGTGCTTCCTTTGTGTTCTCTGTTTCACCTAAATGCTATTTTGGAAAGAAAAAAGTAATTTGTACTTGAGTTCTCAATCTTGATCTTATTGCTTCTACTACTATAGTTGCAACATTCATTAAAAAGAACCTGAAGAACTCCAAAATATTAGAAAGACCTATCGTTAATACCTGAATGTTTCAGTTTATTATAGTTTTAATAAGCCTTATGTGTCCTATATAAATTTATTCAAGACATAGTGCTTCAGGCATTAATTTAAAAAAAAACCAATGCTATCTTGTATGTAAATACCATAGAAAATGAAATCCACTATACAAGATAGGCAAATGTTTTCTATCAATGAGAACAAAAAAACAGAGATCTTGAAGGACTAAAATTACTGAAATATGAATGTTTTAAAGTTGGAATAACTTTTTTATCTTCAATAATAATTAGTGTTGGCTATTCAAAAATCCTCTTACTGCCTTTTTTGTGCAACTTCTCTAATACATCCGCTGCATTTTTGAATGTATTGTTCAAAATCATGGAAGCAATAATATAGGGTTTAAAGCCGGCTTCTTTATAGGTTTCGATACGGTAGCGTTCGAAAACACTGTCCTGAACTTCGCCTTCTTTACAGGAAACATTAGAAATATCGGCCGGTAAGCAATGCATATACAATGCTTTACCTTCTTTAGTAAGTTTCATTTTTTCTTCGGTGCATTCCCAATTTTTAAAAAGTGCATTATTGGCCAAGCATTCTTGTTCGAGTGCTTTGAGACCGTCTTTGTCGCTGTTTATTAAAAGGTCGGTGCGGCGTTGCATTACGGAAAATGGTGCCCAGCTTTTGGGGTAAACAATGTCGGCATGGGTAAAGGCTTCATCCATACTGTTCACTACCCTGAATTTGCCTCCGGATGCTTGTGCGTTTTTTCCTGCCAAATCTACCACTTCGGGAATTAATGAATAGCCTTCCGGATAAGCAAGATCGACTTCCATACCAAAACGGGTCATCAATCCAATAATGCCTTGTGGTACCGACAAGGGTTTTCCATAACTGGGAGAATAGGCCCAAGTCATGGCAATTTTTTTGCCTTTAAGATTTTCTAATCCACCGTAGTAATTAGCCAAATGCATTAAATCGGCCATGGATTGCGTTGGGTGGTCGATGTCGCATTGGAGGTTTACGATTCCGGGACGTTGAGGTAGAACACCGTTTTTATAGCCATCGTCTAAAGCGTTGCCCACTTCTTGCATATAGGTATGACCTTCTCCTAAAAACATATCGTCGCGAATTCCAATGATATCGGTAAGGAAACTGATCATGTTAGCGGTTTCTCTAACGGTTTCACCATGTGCAATTTGCGATTTGCTTTCGTCTAAATCCTGCACTTCCAAGCCCAATAAATTACAGGCAGAGGCAAATGAAAACCGAGTACGGGTAGAGTTGTCTCGGAAGTTTGAAATGGCTAAACCGGAATCAAAGCATTTTGCCGAAATATTATGATCACGCAAATATTTAAGGGCTTCCGCAACCAATAAGGTTTGCTTTAACTCATCTTCGGTTTTGTCCCAGGTTAACAAAAAGTCGTTTGAGAATAAATTGGATTGTAATCCTTTGAGATCGTTTATTATTTGTTGGAATGTTTTCATGTTTTATAAAATTAAGAATTAAATTAAATAAGCATAGGCTGCATAAAATGCGGAAGCCGTAACTAAATGATCAACAGGTACTTTTTCGTCCGGGGCATGGGCTAATACTTCATTCCCGGGACCAAATCCAATGATGGGAATGTTGTAATACCCGTTAATGGTCACTCCATTGGTAGAAAATGTCCATTTATCTACAATGGGATCTTTTTCGAAAAGTTGTTTAAAAGCATCCACACCGGTGGTAACTGCGCTATGATCGGCCGGGATTTTCCAGGTGGGATAGTATTTTTCCATGCCATATTTAAGTCCGGTATAAGCCACCTCTTCGTAGTGCAGTACTTCAACAGTGGCATCCATGTCTTTGATAATGTCTTGAATTTCGGCAACGGCAGATTCTTTGGTTTCGCCCCAAGTTAAGCGGCGGTCGAGGTGAAATTGGGCATAGTCGGCAACGGCGCATAAGGAAGGACTGCCCGATTTGATTTCTGAAATGGTCACACTGCCTTTTCCGAGAAATTCGTCGGTACCCAAACGTTCGTTCAGCTTTTCAATTTCAAGCGCAGCTTTGGCCGCCATATAAATGGCATTTTTACCCCTTTCGGGAGCACTCCCATGACAGGAAAGTCCTTTAAACTTCACCACGATTTCCATCCGACCTCTGTGTCCTCTGTAGATATTTAAATTGGTGGGTTCGGTGCTGATGGCAAAATCGGGAACTATTTTTTCTTCTTCAACAAGATATTTCCAGCAAAGCCCATCGCAATCTTCTTCCATAACACTGCCTACCACTAACACTGTCAAATCTCTGTCGAAACCCAATTCTTTAAGAATTCTACCACTGGTTACTGCTGCAGCAGGTCCGCCTTTTTGGTCAACAGTTCCTCTTCCGTGTACAAAACCGTCTTTAATTTCTCCGCTAAATGGATCGAAAGTCCAATTCGATAAATTTCCCACATCTACGGTATCCATGTGGCCATCAATGGCCAGTATCCGTTTTCCGTTTCCAATTCTGCCAATAACGTTTCCAAGTCCATCAATTTTTACTTCGTCGAAACCGGCTTCTTCCATTTGGCGTTTTAGCTCCAACTGTACGTCTTTTTCATACATACTGGTAGATTTAATTTGCACCAGCTTCGACAGGTTTTCGGCAGTATAATCCCTATATTTGTGTGAGAGTTCGTTGATTTTTTTTATTACTTCATTCATGTAGTTTGAGTTTTATTTTACTTTTAATTTCTTCAATGCTTCTTAAATTAACTTCGGCTGTGGCAGGTAAGGAAAAAGAAGGTTCAAATGCATGGTTTCCAACCGCGGAAATGGCGTCTTTTATAGCGAGCCAAACAGAAAAAGCCAATACTAAGGGGGGTTCCCCAACGGCTTTACTTTTTCGTATGGTACCTTCATTTGGATGACCCTGTAATAAGTCCACATTAAATATTTCAGGAATATCGTTTACGGTAGGAATTTTATAAGTATCCGGTGAATGTGTGAGCAAGCTGCCCAGTGCATCCCATTTTATTTCTTCAGTGGTACACCAACCCACCCCTTGAATAAATCCACCTTCAATTTGACCTATATCTATTTTTTCGTTTAAGGAATCTCCCACGTCGTGTAAGATATCACTTTGCAGCAATTCAGTAGAGCCGGTAAGCACATCCAACAAAACTTCTGAAACCGACATTCCATAGGAGAAATAGTAAAAAGGATTGCCTTTTCCGCTTTCCCTGTCGAAATAAATTCCCGGAGTTTTATAAAATCCTGTGGCACTTAAACTTACTTGCTTATTATAGGCTTTAGTGATAAGCTCTTTAAAAGTCATACTGATTTCGGGATGAGAAGAATCGTACACCAAATTGTTTTTAAACCGAATGCATTCTTTGTTAAGAAAAGCATGTGGATGTTGGGCTGAGAATTCTTCAAAAGCCAATTTCATAAGGCGGGTAATTAACTTCTCAATGGCATGTTGAACGGCCATTCCGTTTAAATCGCTTCCGGAAGAGGCTGCCGTTGGTGATGAATTTGGAACTTTAGACGTATTGGTATTGGATATTTTTATGAATTCCGGCGAAATCCCCAAAGTAGCTGAGGCAATCCCTAGCATTTTTGTATGCAAACCTTGCCCCATTTCGGTCCCTCCGTGATTTACCACAACCGTTCCATCGGTGTAAATATTTACAAAAGCACCTGCTTGATTTAAAAATGCGGTGGTAAATGAAATACCGAATTTTACCGGAGTTAATGAAAGCCCTTTTTTATAAAATTCGTTCTCAGTATTGAACTTTGCAATGGCTTCTCTCCTTTCTTGATAATAAGCAGAGGCCAACAGTTGCTCATAAATAAGATGGAGTCGGTTGTTGATGATTTGTTCTCCATAAGGACTCACATTTTCATTTTCTAAACCGTAAAAATTGACTTTCCGTATTTGAGTGGCATCTTTTTGTAAATATCTTGCGATGCGATCAATGGCATTTTCTATCACTGCAATCCCCTGGGGGCCACCAAATCCCCTAAAAGCAGTATTGGATGGTAAATTGGTTTTATAGGCTTTGCCAATGATTCGAGCATTCGGAATGTAGTAAGCATTTTCGGCATGCAACATGGCTCGTTCTAAAATGGCCCGGCTTAAATCGGTGGCAGCACCTGCATCGCTATTTAATTCTACCGAATAAGCAGTAATTTTCCCATCATCATTAAAACCAATTTTATAATTTGAAAGAAATCGGTGCCGTTTTCCGGTAATTTTTTGGTCATCATCCCTAAAAAGATGCATACAAACCGGAAATTTAGTTGCATTGGCTAACAAGGCTGTCCAAGCAGCCACATGGTTCCCTTGAGTTTCTTTTCCTCCAAAACCACCGCCCATTCTTCGGACTTCCACCTCCACTTCGTTTTTTTGTATTCCCAGCACTTCGGCAACAATGGCTTGTGTCTCTGCAGGGTTTTGAGTAGAAGCATACACTTTCATTTCCTTTTCTTCTCCCGGAACCGCTAATGCTGTTTGAGTTTCAAGGTACCAATGTTCTTGAGCGCCGGTGGATAAAGTTCCCCGGAGTACATGGGCTGAGGTTGAAAACGCTTCATCAACATTTCCACATTCAATTTTACGTGGAGGACAAAGTAAATTTTCCTTTTCAATGGCTTCCTGAAGGCTTAAAATGGCCGGAAGCGCTTCGAAATCTATTTTAATAAGTTTTTCGGCTTCATGAGCCGCCACTTCATTTTCGGCAGCAATAAGGCAAATGGCTTGTCCGATAAAATGTACTTCGTTTTCAGCAAGGCAGGGTTCGTCGTGCACCACCGGTCCCATTTGGTTTTCACCGGGGATGTCTTTTGCGGTTATGATTGCTTTAATCCCCGGAACTTTTTTAGCCTGTTCAATATCTAAGGAATTAATTTTCCCACACGCTATTGGGCTATACACTACTTTTCCTACCAATTGATAAGAGCTTATTTCAATATCATTTACATAAACCGATTGACCTGTGACATGTTTTTGTGCACTGTCATGAAAAAGCGTAGATGTTTTCATAGTTTGCCGGTTTGGATTTCGGAATACAATTTCATCAATAGATTGGCTGCGACTGTATTTCGGTAAGCTGCTTCGGCTCTGGCATCACTCAGGGGCGTGAATTCATTTTGCAATACAATCATCCCTGCCTCTACAGTTTCTCTATTCCATGTTTTATTCAACAAAAAGGCTTCAGTGGCACGAGCCCTTTGGGTTTGAGCCGACATTCCCCCAAATGCAAGAATTATTTCTTTTATGATGTTGTTTTCAATCAGCACAGAAAATCCTCCACTCACGGTTGAAATATCGAGATCTTTTCTGCGAGATACTTTATATGACTTTATGATATGGGTTTTTGTCGGTTTGGGAATGATAACCTCCGTAATAAGCTCATCTGCTTTAATGTCTGTGGTTCTATATCCTTTGATAAAATCTTCAATTTCACATATACGTTCTGTTGACACTGATTGCAGCTTTATTTTGGCTTGGTAGGCAAAAAGAAGTGGAAGAGTATCTCCAATGGGAGAAGCTGAACCCAAATTTCCGCCAAGGGTGGCTAAATTTCGTATTTGCAAAGAGCCAAAAACGCTCAACATATTGTGTAAAGCAGGGAGCTTTTCAACCGTAAACATACGAAGGGATTCCATTTGAATACCTGCTCCCAACCTGAATAATTGATCCTCTTCAATGGTATATTTGAGTTCTTTTACATCTGAAATGTCCAATATTTCAACTAATAATTCCTTCTTCTTGGTTTGCCTGAGTGCGATGTCGGTTGCTCCATTCAAAATAATCGTTTGGGGATGAAGTTTTCTGAATTGGAGGGCATCGGATAATGTGAGGGGTTTGAAATATTTTTGTTGAGAGGTTTCAATTACAATAGGCGCTGACTTTAGCCGTATTTTGTTGAGTAAGGCAATGATATGTTGCTCATTTTGTGTGAAATGGTCATTATCTTCCACCGCACACGCTTTTTCTGCCGCTGTAATGATGGGCTGGTAACCGGTACATCGACATAAATTTCCGGTTAATGCATTTTCTATAACTTTTCTCTCGGGGCTTTTATGGTTTTTATACAAGCCGAAAAGCGACATTACGATTCCGGGGGTGCAATATCCACACTGACTTCCACTTTGTTCCACCATTTCTTTTTGCACAGGGTGGAGTTGGTTTCCATGTGCAAGGTTTTCGACAGTAATCAGTTGTTTTCCATGAAGCATGGGCAGAAACATAAGACAACTGTCAATAGTAGTATAGACTAATTTTCCTTGAATAACCTCGGCAATTACAACCGTACAAGCACCACAATCTCCTTCGGCACAACCTTCTTTTACCCCTTTATGAAAAGGGAAAGATCGTAAGTAATTTAAAACGGATGTGGTGGGTTTTAATTCCGTGTTTTCGTTACAACGAACACTTACAATTTCGTCATTAAAAACAAATTGAATAAAATCAGAGGGTTCATTCATGCTTTTTTATTAAGTTTTTCACATCTATGAGTTTGGCAATGATGCTGATAGCAATCTCAGCAGGAGTTTCGGCAGCAAGGGGAACCCCCATGGGCATATCAATTTTTTCTAACATTTCTTTGGTAAGGATTTGTTGAGCTAAGGCATTTTGTGAAATCACCGCCACTTTGCGCTTACTGCCTATCATTCCACAGTATGCATATTCGAGGGGTGCACAAGCAAAAAGCACTTTTTCGTCGAATTCATGCTTTGGAGTAACGATAACGATATAGGAATTCTTGTCGAAAACAATACTGTTGGCGGCAATTAAATAATCTTCATTAAGTGTTTGAACTTCAGGTAGATTCCAGTTATCGAAAATGCCCACTCGATGATCAATCACCATGGTTTTGAAGCCCAGTGAAGGCGCAAAAGAAGCCAGCACTTTACCGATGTGTCCTCCACCGAAAATATATAATTTGGGTAAACAACCAATGGGTTCGAAATACACTTCCATGGTTCCGCCACACTGCATGTTTAAATCGTCTTTTAAGTGAAAGGTCTTTTTACTTGGGCTATTTCCGGACATCATGGATATGGCATCTTGAATCGCTTGGTGCTCAATGCTTCCGCCTCCGATGGTTCCTTTAATACTCCCATCCTGAAAAACCAACATTTTGCTACCGGATTTACGTGGAGTGGAACCTGTGGTTTCAGTTACCAAACAAAAAACTAGTGGAATTCCTTGTTCTAAAGCCGTTTTAAGTTCCTTGAAAAATTCTTGCATAAGCTTTATATTGTTATGCAAAATTACAAAAAAGTGTTGGCAATTGTGAGAATTCATGGGTTTAAATCCATCCATCAATCCCATTGAAACTTAAAAAATGGTTTTAATGTTTTTTTGGATCGATAATTAATTACGCAATAACTTGTATATAAGGATATTATGATTTACTGACAGTGGTTTTCTTTTCGGATTTCAAACCAGTATATGCAGATTGGAAAATTATTTGTTACAGACAACTTTTTAACTTATTTTTGCGTCATTATAAATACACCTTTGCTAAAATTATCAGAATCATCATATAATATGAAAAAAATATACTTAATCCTTTGTTTGCTGCTTCCATTTCGTTTCTTATTTGCACAAACGCCAACCAATGTTTTTGAAATTGAAAATATTTTAGTGGATGCTTGCGGAGCAGGTACAGTGGAAGGGGAAAATGAAATGCTGATGTTTCAGGTAGGACCTTATGATTTAAATACAGCGAATTTAAGTGTTTCTGGTGCCGGTGCCACCGGTATTATTACCGTTAATAATTGGCCTACAACTACAAATTTGTGGTTAGGACTGGTGCAAAATACAACTACAGCCGGAAAGGTAAGTCAAATGAATTCCACAATCGCCGGATGTAGATTTTACAAAGAACCTGTGGGAGGGGTATTGCCTGCCGGATCTAAGGTGCTTTTTTGCACAAGCACTGCTATAAATACTGCACTTTATGACTTCACCGGAGTGTTAGACACGGTGTATGTTATTTTTCAAAATTCAGGAACTACGCAAGGGAATTTCGCCAATTATTCTGCCGGAACTTCTACTAGAACGCTTGTGTTAACTTTTACAGGCACCCATCCTTGGGCCGACACTGTGGTGTATCAACCGGGATCATTAATTGATCAGGCAGGGGCGAGTGTAGCAGCAGATGGAGCCGGAGTTAGTTTTAGTTGGAATGGATCGCCTCATTATTACAATGTGGGTTGTAAAGCTCCTGTTAATACGCAGCTTTATATCTGGGCTCAATTACCTGCTTGTTGGAACGTTCCCATTACTTTTACCTCAAGCATCATCAATGGATTTTCAAATCCTGTTTATGTATGGAAACGAAATGGAACTGTAGTGGGTACCAATAGTCCTTCATACACCGTTACCAATCCACCCAATAACTGTACTATAAGCTTGATGGTAATCGACACCAATTGCAGTATAAACGATACATTTTTCTCAAACACATTAATTGTTCCGGTAACTCCGGCACTGGGTAAACCGGGAACTCCGGTAGCAGCCAGTCCGGCATGTCCAAATAATCCCTCTATTTGTTTTACTTCAGGTTCCTCAAATGCCACCAGTTACCAATGGTATGTGACTCCTTCTACCGCCGGAACCTTTACTACCAATCCAAATACCAACAATCCAACCTTAACTTGGAATCCAAGTTTTTATGGTGTTGCAAGAATTTATGTATTTGGTGTAAATGGCCCTTGTTATAGTCTTGTTTCAGATACCTTAAAGGTGACGGTTAGTCCGTTGCCACTCAAACCAGCTAAGCCCACAGGGCCGGATACTTTATTATGTATCAACCCAACAAATACTTCCTATACTACCACCGGTAGCACTTTTTCTAACACTTACACTTGGGGACTTTTACCGGCCACAGCCGGGTCCATTTCAGGGACAGGTCTCACCGGTTCTGTTACTTGGACACCAGGATATACCGGAAACGTAAAAGTATTTGTAAAAGGAGTCGATTCTTGTGGTGCAGGACCCTGTTCTGATACTTTAATTGTACAAATTATGGCATTGCCGGGCTTTCCGGCAGCCCCTGCAGGAACCACCACGCTTTGTCAGGGAACCACCACAACCAATTATACTACTACAGGCGGAACGAATGCTTCTTCATACCAGTGGTCAATTCTGCCAGTTACTGCGGGAACAATTGCCGGTGCTTCCACCACAGGAACGGTAACCTGGAGTCCAACTTTTTCCGGCGCAGTGAAAATATACGTAAAAGGTGTTAATTACTGTGGGGTCGGGATAGCAGATTCACTTGCAGTAACGGTTAGTCCCAAACCAAGTAAACCCGGAACTCCTGTAGGCATAAGCCCGGTTTGTCCCAATGGTACCAGCGCTTTTGTTACTTCAGGTTCTACCAATGCAACCAGCTATACATGGTATATTATCCCAACCGCAGCGGGCTCAATTGCGGGTACCGGAACTACGGGTACCGTTACATGGACTTCCACCTACAGTGGATTTGCTAGAATTATCGTATACGGAAATAATAGTTGTGGTTCTAGCCTTTCTGCTTCCGATACCTTATTGATCACGGTCAATCCAAATCCCGGGAAACCTACCATCCCTGTGGGTACTTCTCCGCTTTGCCAAGGAGCTGCTAATACCGCCTATCATTCTCATGGAGGAACCAATTGTGTTAGTTATTCCTGGAATATTATTCCTGCTACGGCCGGTACCATTGCCGGTACAGACACTATCGGGACCGTAACTTGGAGTCCCACTTTTACAGGTACAGTTAAGATTGTTGTAAGAGGAGTTAATGCCTGTGGAAATGGACCTTCTTCCGATACCTTGGTGGTTACCGTTAACCCTACACCGGCTAAACCAGTAATTCCCAACGGACCCAATCCGGTTTGTCAAGGTGTCGCAACTTCTATTTATACCACTGCCGGAACTCCTTTGGCCACATCTTATCTATGGTATCTTTTGCCGGCAACCGCCGGAACCATAAATGGAACCATTGCAACAGATACGGTACATTGGAGTCCTACTTTTAGTGGAATTGCGAAAATCTTTGTACGTGGTGTCAATGCTTGTGGAAATGGACTGCTGAGTTCTGATACCTTGTTTATTACAGTAAACCCAATTCCTGCCAAACCGGGAATTCCAACCGGAACGAATCCTATTTGCCAAGGAACCCTAACTTCAAACTTTATTACTTCCGGATCGCAATATGCAACTTCTATTGTATGGGGTATTCTACCTGCAACTTCCGGAACGATTGCCGGAATTGGAGACACCTCCACTGTGACTTGGAGTGCAGCTTATACCGGTTCCGTACAAATTTTTTGCCATGGAGTTAATGCTTGCGGAGTAGGACCTACTTCCGATACCTTAACCCTTACTATAAATCCGCTTCCCGGTAAACCTGCAACACCCACCGGTTTAATTTCCTTGTGCGAAGGGACTGTAAATACAGATTATAATACCACCGGAAGCACCAATGGCGTAACCTATCACTGGGGAATCACTCCCAGTGCTGCCGGCTCCATTTCAGGTACCGGTACTATTGGAACGGTTACTTGGAGCAGCACTTTTACCGGAACCGCAAACATATTTGTTATCGGCATCAATGCATGTGGTCAAGGACCAACTTCCGATACTTTAACCGTAACTGTGCAACCCATTCCTCATCCTGACTTAGGAAATGATCTGCTTCTTTGCTCAGGGGATAATCATTTATTGGATCCGGGCAATTTCCCAGGCTGTACTTATTTATGGTCGGATGGTTCAACCTCCACTACTTTAAATTATATGGCTCCTGAACTCATTCCTGATGACTCGACTACTCTTCAAGTAAATATTTCTGTAACAGTAACACAAGCCAATTGCATCGTTTCTGATGCCATCATCCTTACCATTAGAGATTGCGAAGTGGCCATGGACCTTCCCAATGTATTCACACCAAACGGCGATGGACATAATGATGTATTCAAACCGGGTAGAAAGAAAGGGATTGTTAAAATGACTACCTCCATTTTTAACCGTTGGGGAAAATTAATTTATAACACCAGTGACCTGAGTATTAATTGGACCGGAGATGGTGCTGCTGACGGAGTATATTATTATTACATTACTTGCACCGATTTTGATGGGGAAGTCACGAGTAAAAATGGAACCATAACTTTACTGAGAGGGCAAAAATAATTTTCTTTGCCTGCAGCATGATTTTAAGTCTTTATTTGAAATAAGTCTTAAATTTCAACTACATCTTTTCGGGAACTTCGATTCCCAAAAGCATCATGGCGTGTTTTATTACCTCAGCCGTATTTCGACTTAAGGAAAGTCTCATTTGACGTATGGCCAAGTTTTCTTCCTTCATTACCGGACATTCATGATAAAACTGATTATACTCTTTAGCCAGTTCAAAAACATAGTTCGATACCAAAGCAGGACTCAATCTTTGACCGGCTTCTTTAATAATGGCCGGATATTCGTATAAAAGTTGTATCAGTTGACGCTCTTTTTGATTACAGGGCGTAGATTTAGCAAAATCGATGGATGAGGTCTCCAATAGACCTGCTTTTTTCAATAAAGAACAAATGCGGGCATGGGTGTATTGAATAAATGGACCGGTATTTCCATTAAAATCGATGGATTCCGCAGGGTTGAACACCATGTTTTTGCTTGGATCTACTTTTAAAATGAAATATTTTAAAGCCCCCATTGCCAATATATGGTACAACTCAAATTGCTCTTTTGAATCAAATCCTAAATCTTTGCCTAAGGCTTCAGTGGTGGTTTGAGCTGTCAGTTCCATTTCGTCCATGAGTATATCGGCGTCCACCACGGTGCCTTCTCTCGATTTCATTTTCCCTTCGGGGAGTTCCACCATGCCATAGGAGAGATGAAATAAAGATGCCGCCCAGGAAAACTCAAACTTCTTTTGAAGTACCTTTTTTAATACGTCGAAATGATAATTTTGCTCATTCCCAACCACATAAATCATTTGATCGGGATGGTATTCCTCTTGCCGAATTTGCGCTGTTCCTAAATCTTGGGTCATATATACCGAGGTGCCATCCGAGCGCAATAGAATTTTCTCGTCCAAACCTTGGTCGGTTAAATCCACCCAAACGGATTGATCCTCTTTGCGATAACAACTTCCTTTTTGCAAAGCGTCTTCAACCAATTGCTTTCCGGTACGCCAAGTTTGTGATTCGTAATAGGTCTTATGAAAAGAAATACCCAAGCGGTGATAGGTTTTGTCGAAACCTTCATACACCCATGAATTCATAGTATTCCAAAGCGCCATGACTTCGGTATCGTTATTTTCCCACTTTTGTAGCATTTCTCTGGCTTCCAGCATAAGTGGTGCTTGGAGTTTGGCTTGCTCTTCACTCATACCCGAAGCCATCAAAACCGCAATTTCCTCCTTATAATATTTGTCGAACAATACATAATATTTCCCTGCCAAATGATCACCTTTCAATCCTGAAGATTCAGGCGTTTCCCCTTCGCCCCATTTTTGCCAAGCCAACATGGATTTACAAATGTGAATTCCACGGTCATTTACCAAATTCACTCGAATAACCTCATGTCCGTTGGCGTTTAAAATTTCTGAAATCGACCAACCGAGTAAATTGTTACGGATGTGCCCCAAATGAAGCGGTTTATTGGTATTGGGCGATGAAAATTCAATGAGAATTTTTTTCCTTTCCCCAATAGGCAAGGCTGTATCAATGCCGAAATGTTGAAGTGTTTCTACCCAGCAATGGGCATATAAACGAAGATTCAGAAATCCTTTTACAACTGTAAACAATTCAACAATACCGGAATGTTGAACAAAATAGTCTCCAAGCAATTGGGCCGTTTCTTCAGGCGATTTTTTAGAAAAACGGGTAAAAGGAAAAACAACCAAGGTGAAATCACTTTCGTTACGGTAAACTTGATTGGTCTTTTGAATACTAATAATAGATTCCGGAATTTCTATTCCAAAAAGTTCATTACAAGCTTTTATGGTTTGGGTGTGTATATGTTGTTCGAAATTCATTATTTAAAGGTTATATGTTCATAGGGTTTGAATTCCCACCATGGACATTTTTTTTGCGAAATAAAGCACAATGTGCTTATTCAATACTATTAATTGCTTTTAAATTTGCTGAGATAATCACTCATGGCATCTTTATGCACCATAAAATCCATCATTTTCAGCTTAACATAGTCTTCGTGAAAAAAGTAGTATCCGAAGGTTTTAGAAGCTTTTCCAACATTACGTGAGCCAGCTCCGGAGTCTTTCAATAAAAACCAGGTAACATTGTCTTTAACCAAGTAACCCACAATATGTAAACCATGATCATCGGTGGTGGTTTTATTGCTAAAACGAAACTGACGAGCATATTCGTCAATATAGGCAGAAGGAATATCAAAGCTTGGCACCACGGCCGTTTGGGCAAAAGACTCAAAACCGGCTTCTGAAACATCACCGCCAACGCAGATGCTATAACCTTTATTCAGCGCGGTTTTAATGATGTTCATGTAATCGTCAAGCGGTAAATTATAATAATCCTTGCTGTGCCACCAATTGTCGGTAACTTCATATTCTGCTTTACTCCAGTATGGCTTTTGCATTAGCGACATTACATCGATGTAATCTTCAGGTTTGAATTTTAACACTTGTTTCAAGTAATCTACAGGGCTGTATGTTTTGCCATTTACCGATACCTGTTTAGGTGGTGCACCCATATACGAATTCATGATGGCTTGAATGGTTGAAACAACCACTTCTTCGTTCCAAGCATTATTGGCTTTTACCGATTTCAAATAGTCGTTCATTTCGTCGTACATTTTGGCATGATTATGAAAATTTTGCCCCGGCAATAATCCCGAATAACTTTCTAGGGGAACCACTCCATATTGTTTCCAGATGCGGTTCACGGCATTTCCTTCTGAACCTTCTTCAAAAGCGGAATTTCCGCGTTCTTTGATAAAACGTTTGGCTTTTTCAACATATTCCCAATACACCGTGCACATTTCGGATAATTTTACTTTTTGTTGGGTCAAGCGGAAAATTTCCGATTCAAAGTAAGAGGTGGTAGAAAAGCACCAACAGGTTCCGGTATTTCCCTGAGATACAGGTTCATTATGCCAGTATTTTGTAAAAGGGTCGATAGAAGTGGGAATATCCATTCCTGTGAAATCAATTTTAAAACTTTTCGAAGTTTTTGGGGCTTCTTCTTTTTTCTCAAATTCTTCTATTCCTTTAAGGATAGAATTTTGGTAATAACCGGCTTTGTATTCTTTAAAAACGGCTTTATCGTGACGAGGTGTTTGGGCTTGAACTCCGGCAAATACCATTGCCAATGCAAGAAGGAATAATTTTTTCATAATGGATACTAAAGGTTAATATTTGATTTATATGAAAACCATGTTTTTCTTTTCAGTGATTTTTTCGCAAAAATGACACTGAAGTTTGGTTTCCTCTTTATCTATAACAGTAAAACGGGTAATAATGTTTTCATGATTCGAAATGCAATTGGGATTGAAACATTTCACAAATCGTTCTACGGTATTGGGGACTTCCACCACTTTCTTTTCCACCACTTCGAAGTTTTTAATGATGATCAGGGTGGCATTGGGGGCTACCAAGGCAATTTTATTCACTTCATCCGGTTCGAAATATTTGTTGCGGAT